>NZ_JBNLYE010000143.1:0-10402 GCF_050172095.1 Bacillus sp. GMs2/2 | reverse complement strand
TATGGCAAAAATAACAATAATACCAATTATAAATTTACATATATGTGAGCGTAATAAGGACATATAACCACCTACTCTTAGAATATTCAGAAAATTCTTATTCTTATTTTAGCTTTTTTTGAAAGAAGTTACAATATATTTTTCATTCAGTAATTCAGAGAGAAGATTTGATAGCAAAAATATGCAAGTGAAGGATTCATGAATAAATTATGACAAGAAAATGAATAATTTTCAGAAAAATAAAATAAATTATTTATTTTTTTCTGAAAATATAATATAGTTATGGCACAGAAAGTATTTTAACATAAGGAGGCTATTTATGAGGATTAAAGGGAATTACGTACCGAAAAGGGAAGTTTTACTGTGCTCAAGTTCGATTACGATAGGGGAAGCGTTAGAGCATTTAAATAAAACGGGGTATCGTTGTGTACCAGTTTTAGATGAAAAAAAAGAGAAATTTTTAGGGAATATATATAAAGTAGATATTTTAGAATATAAAGGATCACTTGATGAGAGTGTAATACAATTATTAAACGATAAAGAAGGATTTGTGAGAGAAGATTCATCTTTCTTTAAAGTATTTTTTACAATAAAAAAATTGCCTTATTTATCAGTAGTTGACGAAAAAGGGGTTTTCCTTGGAATTTTAACGCATAAAAAAGTTTTTGAGTTATTAGAGGATGCATGGGGTGTTCACTCTAGTAAATACTCTGTCATGATTGGAACGCAAGACTATAATGGAGCAATCCAAAAGTTATCGACAGTTTTAAAGAAATACACTGGTATTCAAAGTTTGATGACTTTTGATAATGATGCCTTATTAGTTCGTAGAATTATGTTTACATTAGGAGAAGAGTTTAACGACGGTGAATTAGAGACATTATTGAAAGATTTAGAAGATCACGGATTTAGAGTTGTGTATGTGGAAGAGATGAAAAATCCACGTGAAGTTGAAACGATAGAGTAACATACAAAAGCCATCTAAATTATATTAGATGGCTTTTGTATGTTACGTGTATAAAGTTATTTGAAAATAACGATTGAATAATAGGTGAGATTATAACAATATTTGTGTAAGAGAATAAAAAATGTAGATAATTTCGATTTTCAAAAAAATCAATTTGAAAATATGTTTTTATTTTGCAACTAAATATGTTACTATATGTGTGATAAAAACAAAGAGGTCTGACATCTACACTCCGCGTAATAACACTCTAATGATTTAAAAATTCAAAAAAAATCAAAATTCAAAATAATAATTGTATTAATGATTAGAGTAAAAATAAGGGGAATGGAGAAATTATGGAGAAAGACACTGCTTTGTAAGGGGCATATTTTATCATCTTGAGCAGAGAGGAGGATGCATAGCATATTGTAAAATATAGAGATAAACAATGAAAAAGTGCTATGCAAATGAAGAGCATGAAGGGACGTTTAAGGCCAGGTGATACGGTAGCAATTGGTTTAATGCTATTTGCATTATTTTTAGGAGCAGGAAATTTAATTTTTCCGCCAGTTTTAGGTCAACAAGCAGGAGAGAATGTTTGGATTGCTACAATAGGATTCCTTGTAACGGGAGTCGGATTACCCCTACTAGCTGTAACAGCTGTCGCGTTTGTAGAGGGGGACTTGAAAGCGCTATCTTCTAGAGTCCACCCTATATTTGCGTTTATTTTCCCATTGATTAGTTATTTAGCAATTGGACCATTTTTCGCGATTCCTCGTACTGGAGCTGTTTCGTTTGAAATGGGTATGAAGCCGTTTTTATCAGAGGCAATGGTTTCAGAGTGGTACATGCTATTTCTTTTCACGATAGTTTTCTTCGGAATAACGTGGTATTTATCATTAAATCCATCTAAATTAGTGGATTGGTTCGGAAAGTTTCTTACACCATTATTAGTATTAATTGTCGCTGTTATTGTCGGAAAGGCAATTATTGATCCAATTGGAGAGCCAGCTGCGCCGTTAGCTGCTTACAAAGAAAATGCTTTCTTTGGTGGATTTATTCAAGGATATTTAACGATGGATGCAATTAGCGCGCTCGTATTCGGAATTGTCGTTGTACAAGTTATCCGCTCTAAAGGGATAAAAGAGAGTAGTCAAATTGCAAAAATAACAGTAGTATCAGGTATTATCGCTGTACTTGGTTTAACGTTAATTTATTTATCGCTTGCTTATCTTGGTTCAACAAGCACATCACTTGGTATCTCAGAAAACGGTGGTCTTATTTTAACGAATGTTGTAAATGAGTTATATGGGACGAGTGGTAAAATTTTATTAGGGCTTGTTATTATACTCGCTTGTTTAACAACTTCTGTTGGGTTAACATCTGCGTGTGCGGGTTTCTTTACAAACTTATTCCCAAAACTTTCGCATAAAACGATTGTAACAATGGTATGTGTATTTAGTTTAATTGTATCTAACCTAGGTTTAACACAATTAATCGCAGTAACATTACCTGTGTTAATGATCATTTATCCAGTTGCAATTGTATTAATTGTACTTTCGTATTTCCATAAGTGGATTGGGAAGCGTAATACAATTTATATTGGAGCTATTTTAGGTGCATTGTTAATTAGTTTCTTTAACGGTTTAGAAAGTGCGAAAATTAAAATTGACGCGATTTCTAATGTACTACAAATGTTACCGTTATATAACGAAGGAATCGGATGGTTAATTCCATCATGTATTGGCGGGATTCTCGGTTTCTTCTTCTATAAATCAAATGAATCAAGTGAATTACAAAAGAAAGGTGCTTAGGCACCTTTCTTTTTTTGAAGGGGATTTTTGTATTTTGTCTAAGTAATAATTGGGGGGGAATGATAAATGGCTAATTTTGAAGATTTTTTAAATTTGGATTTGAGAATTGGAACTGTAATACATGCAGAGGAATTTAAAGAAGCGAGAGTACCAGCGATTAAACTAGCAATAGATTTTGGAGAAATCGGGATAAAGCAGTCAAGTGCTCAAATTACGAAAAGGTATAGTCCAGAAGATTTAATCGGTCAACAAATCGTTGCTGTTGTAAACTTTCCACCAAAACGTGTAGCTGGATTCAAATCAGAAGTACTTGTGCTTGGTGGTGTTCCTGAAGCTGGTGATGTTGTGTTACTTCAGCCTAATATGGAATTGCCAAATGGAACAAAAATTAGCTAGGGTGAAGGTAGGGGCTAATATGGATATCGGACGAGAATATTTGCAATGTGCGATTTCGAACTTTAAAGCAACAAAGAAACAAGGGGAGCGGGCACTTTCTCAATTATCATATGAACAAATACAATGGTCTTCTCATGAAGAAACAAATAGTATAGCGATTATTATTAAGCATCTTCACGGTAATATGCGTTCTAGATGGACGGATTTTTTAACGTCTGATGGTGAAAAAACAGATCGTAATCGAGATGGTGAATTTGAAGGATGCTATCACTCAAAAGAAGAAACCCTTATAGCTTGGCAAGAAGGATGGAAATATGTTTTTAATACGATGAATACTTTAACGCCGGAACACTTATTGAAGACGGTATACATTCGAGGTGAAGCACATACTGTCATGCAAGCAATTGAAAGGCAAATTGCTCATTATGCATTGCATATTGGTCAGATTATATACATTGGGAAGATGTTAAAAGAAAATGAGTGGGAATGTTTAAGTATTCCGAGAGGTCAGTCTGCGCGTTATGTAGAGAAAAAACGTTCAACATAATAATAAGAAAGAAACCGATAAAAAATGGGAAAAAAGAAAGTCAGCCAAATAATAGATGGTTCTGTAATCATAAGAATACTGCCAAAAATAAGTCCATATATAATAAGAAAGGAATTGAAAAGTGTATTCACAGGGAGAAATCGTGAGATGAACACTTGCTGTCGTTTAAAACAATCACTGTGAAATAAATAAAAGCGGAAGTACCATGTGGCTGTAATAAGATCTTTCTTTTTCATAATTCTTTTTTTGCATGTATGACAGATAAATGGTGGTTGCATTTCATTACGCTCCATTTTTTATTTTCATAATAATGTGAGACAAAAGTAGGTACAAAGTGTATGTTCCTATATACGCTCCTGCAATAAGGAAAAATGGATTCAGTAAAATTCCATGAATGCTCGTCATGAAAACTAAATCTTGTATTAAAACATCGTATATATTAATGGAAATAATTATACCGAGTACATACAGTGCCAAGTACGCAGAAATATGTAGCACAATAGAGATTTTTGGTTGCTTAGCGGACAAATAAAAAATGAATGATAGAGCGATTGGTAATATTCCTATTAATAGCTTCAATTCATTTCACCTCATTAACAATATAGCCGAAATTTTAACGGTCTATTCTCTAGGGCTTGTACATAACTTGAAATAGAGAGGTGATAGTATGAATCGGGGCTTTTTTTTTATGAAGTTTACAAGTATGCGTAAGTTAGTTTTATTTGTTATTACTACAATGCTAGCGACTTTTTTTCTTATTAGTATGATGGTAACCTCTATGAAAGAGACAAAGTCAACGTATTTATATAATTGGTTAAATGAGTTATCGATGAATGGTTACATGTATGTACTTGGAAAAGAGAATCATTATTTTACACAGGAGTATCGAAATTTGAATCAAGATTTTTCAATTTCTTCTTTTCTCTTTTCTATGGCTACAAATATTCGCTTTAATGATGTACGCAGTTTCGTCGGGAAAGAGCTCCCGGGGTTTGGTAAGTACGATACAGAAATTGTTATTGCGGGTGAGGGTACAAATTATTCTAACTTACCGATAGAGTCGAGTGTTCCTCTTGAAGAAGTGGTGAAGGAACGGACTAGTGGAACTGGACAAGTACCTAAACAAGATACGAGTAAAGAGAAAAAACAGCCGTCTCAAACGACTGGGAAGAGACAAGTTGCGTTTATTTATCATACACATAGCTGGGAATCTTATTTACCTTTACTTAACTTAACGAATGACCCGAATCCGAATAAAGCAACGAGTTCTGTATCGAATATTTCTATATTAGGAGATCGTTTCCGTGAACAACTAGAAGGTGAAGGGATTGGAGCTACTAACGATAAGAGTGATGTTGGTCAAAAGTTAATAAGTAAAGGTTTAAACAGTAATAGTTCGTATAAAATGTCACGAGAAATTGTGCAGCAAGCTATGGCTGGAAATAAAGATCTTCAATACTTTTTTGATTTGCATCGTGATAGTGCCCGAAAGAATGTAACGACAAAAACAATTGGAGATAAATCATATGCAAAGCTTGCATTTGTAGTAGGGAAAGGAAATAAAAACTATGAAAAAAACTTACAATTAGCGACAGCTTTACATGAGGCGATTAATAAGAAATATCCAGGAGTGAGCCGTGGGGTCATTCAAAAAGGGTTCCAGACAGGAAATGGAATCTATAATCAAGACCTATCAGGACAAGCGATATTAATAGAAGTTGGCGGTGTAGATAATACAGAGGAAGAATTGAATCGATCAATTGATGCACTTGCTAAAGCATTTGGTGAATATTTTTGGCAGGCAGAAAAAGTGAATGGATAAAGTGAAACGTGAATTAGCCAGGACATCTATCGATAATTATTAGCGCACTTCAATCTTGAAAAAACGTAAGTGTAATGCTTGCGTTTTTTCTTTGTAATGGTGAGACGTCACAGAATAGACATAATTTGTCGTTGTTATAGTAATATCGAAATTTGTCAATTTATAGTAGGAGATTTACAAAGGAATTTTCGGGAAAGTAGAGAAAATCTTTTTATAAGGAAAACTTTTTATTATGAAACTGGTAGGGTGATTGAAGTGATTAGGGAAATCGAAATAGAAGATGCAGCATCATTTTTACAATTAAGTAAGCAATTAGATGAAGAAACGAAGTTTATGTTATATGAACCAGGAGAAAGGAAAATTACAGCTGAGCAACAAGAAAAAATGATCCATCGATTTATGGAAAATGAATATGCAACAATATTTGTAGCAGTTGAAGATGAGAGGATAGTAGGTTTTATATTAGTGAATGGAAATAACATTCAAAGAAAGAGGCATGTGGCAAGCATTGTAATTGGTATTTTGCAAGAGTATAACGGGCGAGGATTGTTTAAAGAGGTTGAGAAGTGGGCAAAATTACATGATGTATGGCGTTTAGAATTAACAGTAATGGCCCACAATACAAGAGCTCAGGCACTATATAAAAAATCTGGATTTGAGAAAGAAGGTGTCAAAAAAGCTGCTCTTATTATCGATGGAAAGGGCATCGATGAGTATGAAATGGCCAAATTATTAAAATAAGAGGTCGTTATATGAAAAAAAGATGGGCACTACTTGGTATTGTAGCTGCAATAATTATTATTGGAGTAGCAGGAATCAATTATAAAATGTATAAGGATAAGCAGGCGCGGGAAGTAAGTGTAAATAGCATATTTCCGAAAGCGAAAGAAACGATTGCTAATATGGATGGGGATATTGCGGTAATTAATAATCCGAATTCAATGCTTGTACTTGTAAATAAAAGTAGGCGTTTACCAGATGGGTATAGACCGCCAGATTTAGTTATTCCGAAAGTGCGCTACTCTAGTGAAGGTGATCAAGAAAAGAAAAAGATGAGAAAAGAGGCAGCGAGGGCGCTTGAGGATATGTTTCAGCAGGCTGACAACGAGCGTATTTTTCTTTTTGCAGTTTCTGGATTTAGATCTTTTGATCGACAAAAAGCATTAAATACGATGTATAAAAAACAAGACGGGGAAGCAAAAACAGCAATGTCTAGCGCGGTTCCTGGCACAAGTGAGCATCAAACTGGACTAGCTATGGATATTACGTCTCAATCTGCTAAATTTCAGTTAGAGACAGTTTTTGGGGAAACGAAAGAAGGTCAGTGGCTTTCTGAAAATGCCCATAAATTTGGTTTTGTTGTTCGATACACAAAAGCGAAAGAAACGATTACGGGTTATCGGTATGAACCATGGCACGTAAGGTATGTGGGAAATCCACAAGCTACATATTTGTATGATAATCAACTGACGCTTGAAGAAGTAACAGAGTAAATGATTGAGGGGAGAGACGTATAATGACGATGTTATATAAGAAAAAAGTACATGCATATATTACAAGAGAAAAAGAGGGGGTTATGCAATTACTTGTTTTTAAACATCGTGATATACATGAAGCTGGTATTCAAGTGCCAGGAGGAACGGTTGATGAAGGTGAAACGTTAGAAGCGGCTATATTGCGTGAAGTACAGGAAGAATCCGGATTGCGTCATTTATGCATAGAACGTTTTTTAGCAGATTACATCATACATATGAAAGAAAAACAGGAATATGAAAAACGCCACTTTTTTCATGTAACTTTACTAACAGATGTAAAGGATACTTGGGAACATATTGTAAGTGCTGGTGAGGAAGATAAAGGATTAGTATTTTGCTACGAATGGGTTGATATTGCAAAATGCCCTGAATTAGCTGGGAAACAAGGTGAGTTTTTACATTTGTTAGATGAAGTATACGCACAGTAATGTAAGAGTCTGAAGCGAAGGTTAATCCGTTTCAGACTTTTTTTATTTTTCGGGAAATTAAAGGTGTTTAAATAAGGAAAGTGAATTTCTTTAAAGGAATATTAATTTAGGATGTGTTGAGGTGAAAAAAATGAAAAAGTAAGGGGTATACGCTAAAAAAGTTCATATAAGGGAGAATATAAATGGAAATTCAGTTTAATCCAATCTTAAAAAAGGAATTAACAATTCAAGATATTCAAAATGAAATGGAATCAGGAAAGTTAACTTCAAAAGAGCTAGTGATGTATTATCTTTATAGAATCGCAAAGTATGATCAAGACGGACCGAAAATCAATTCAATTTTAGAAATCAATCCAGATGCAATTTTTATTGCAGAAGCGTTAGATTATGAAAGAAAGACAAAAGGTATAAGGGGTCCATTACATGGAATACCTGTTTTGCTTAAGGATAATATTGAAACGAATGACTCCATGCATACAAGTGCAGGTACAATAGCTCTAGAACAAAATATAAGCAGTGAAGATGCATTTCTCGTTACTCAACTGCGAGAAGCAGGAGCGGTGATAATAGGAAAAACAAATATGACAGAATTAGCAAATGCAATGTCTTTTGAAATGTGGGCTGGATATAGTGCAAGAGGTGGTCAAACAATCAATCCATACGGAACGGGCAAGGATCCTATGTTTGTTGGCGGATCTAGTACAGGATCTGCAATAGCAGTTGCTGCTAACTTTACAGTAGTATCTGTTGGAACAGAAACCGATGCTTCTATTTTGAGCCCCGCTGTTCAAAATTCTGTAGTAGGTATTAAACCGACTGTCGGTTTAATTAGTCGTAGAGGAATTATTCCATTTACTTATTCGCAAGATACAGCTGGACCATTTGCTAGAACGGTAACCGATGCTTCTATTTTGCTAGGGAGTTTAATTGGGGTAGATGAGAAAGATGTTGCTACTCATAGAAGTGAAGGTAGGGCAGAGCATGATTATACAAAATATCTTGATGTTAATGGCTTAAATGGAGCGAAGATTGGTGTGTTTAACGCTGCACCAAAAGATTATTACGAAAATGGTGAGTATGATGAAATCTTGTTTAAGGAAACGATCCAAGTATTACGTAATGAAGGAGCGACAGTAGTAGAAAATATTGATATTCCTTCTTTTCATAGAAAATGGAGTTGGGGAGTTCCGCTTTATGAACTGAAGCATAGTTTAGATAACTATCTTTCTAAATTACCTTCTACTATTCCGGTACATTCTATTTCGGAGTTAATGGAGTTTAATAAAAACATAGCAGAAAGAGCTTTAAAATATGGACAAACCAAGTTAGAGGGAAGAAAAGACTTTCCAAATACGTTACGAAATCCAGAATATTTAAATGCGAGATTAGAAGATATATATTTTTCTCAAGAACAAGGCATTGATTTTGCATTGGAAAAATATAATCTTGATGCGATACTGTTTCCTTCCTATATAGGTTCTACTATATGTGCGAAAGCGGGTTATCCGTCTATAGCAATACCAGCTGGGTATATGGAAAGCGGGAGACCTTTTGGAATTACGATTGCAAGTACTGCCTTTAGTGAAGGGGTATTAATTAAGCTAGCTTATGCTTTTGAACAAGCGACAAAGCATAGAAAAATCCCCAACTTATCATGAATAGAATAAACAAAGAGGACAGGAATCCCTGTCCTCTTTGTTTTAGTGATTAAAATGAAATATCGTTCTGCTCTGTCTTATGATATTTTAATAAACTAAAGGATAAACAAGCGGAACATAAAATAAGAATAGAAGCAATGATATAAATTGTACGAACACCGAACATATCAGTAATAATGCCAATGCTAAGCATAGATAGTCCAGAGGCTGTTGAAAGAAGTGCACCATGTGCTGTATACATTTTGGATAATAAAGCAGGGGCGACACTTGATTGTAAAACAGTCGTTTGGGAAATATCTCTAATTTGATAACATGGTCCCATTAGAACACATAGAAAAAGCGCAATAAATCCGCTGCTTGTCATACCGTATAAAAATGTAAGAATACTAAACATAAGAGAGCCAATCGACATAGATCGTATTAAATTGTTTTGAATATAGGAACTCATTTTCCAGGCTAATAGACCACAGATTAACGTGCCAACATAATAACTTGTATTAATATATCCCCACCATTCTTCGCCCTTATGAAGGATAGTCGTAACGTATGCCATCGTAATAGCACCAATCCATATTGTCCCTGCGAAAGTTTCGATTAAGTCCATATATGTAACGGTACGGAGAGAAGGATTTTGAAATAGGAGTTTCCAACCTTCCAATAAAACAGTACTTTTGGAAGAGGGAGAATCTGCTATTCTTTCAGTATGTATGGAACGTAATGAAAAATGTAATGCAATGCATCCGAAAATCATTAAAATGTTATTAATCATGAGTGTAGAAGTAGCGCCAATGAGAAGAACGACAATACTCGTAAATGAATAAGCAACGGCTTGCACAATTTGTGTTGAAAAGGAAAAGATACTATTTACTTTTACTAATTTTTCTTTCGGTGTAAGGCGCGGGAGAATACCGTATAATAACGGAGCACCCCACCCACTACATAATGAAATGACAAAAATAAAAGTTAATAGAGCTATAATGTTTGTGGATAAGACCGGGAACAAAATCATTAATAATAGTAAAAAGACTGTTTTCAGCCATTGGAGGGTATATAACAGCGTATAAGATGGAAAACGATTTATTATAAGTGGTGCAGAGATGTTAGCAATTAGATTTGTGATAACTTGTAATAATGGAAAAAGAGCAGTAATAGTAGCTGATTTAGTTGCTATATAAATATGAGTTGTAATAATCATTACATATACGATGTCAGCGAGAGTAATGCATATTTTGGAACCTAAATAGTAGATTAGTGAC
>NZ_JBNLYE010000142.1:0-10409 GCF_050172095.1 Bacillus sp. GMs2/2 | reverse complement strand
ACTTGAAACTTGAATAGGGAAAACATGATCAAGCCCCCATTCTAATTCGTTTATTTCATTTTCAAGTCCTGTTGGATAGAGTAAAAGAATCTTAAAATTATTTTTAACAATATTTGATAAAACGGTTTGTAATTCTAGTGCTTCAGTCAAGTTTCCGCCCCATCTAACAAATAAAATGGATTGTGAATGATGAATTTTTTCGTAAAAGTTATCAATTCTTCGATCTAATTTTTGTTTAAAATCATGGTATGTGATGAACCAATCTTCATTTGGAATAACAGGGAAATCATGATAAGATGTTACGTTATATTTTGTGTCTTTTATAATATGAGAAAAAACAGGTTGTATCACACCATCATTAAACACAATATTTTGTTCCTGCATTGCGTGCATGTTTTTTAAATCCATAAAGTCTATAAAATTATTTTTCAATAATGTGTTGATAGAAGAAAGATTCGGTGATTCAAACCAATCTAGAGGACCTGAATATTTCCGCAGCCTATATTTTTTTAGATGAATAGCGGTATAACAATTTTCCCCTAAACTAATAACATCATCATAAATTCCTTGAAGTTTTTTCATTTCCAATACAATCATCCTTTTTTTGGAAAGTGGGAGAACTAATTCATTATAAATAATATATGTATGTATAAAACCTCCTGTGAAAAGGCTCACAGGAGGTTAAACTAAAGCGTATTTCGAGTTATATACTATTTGTCGAGGTAAGAATTGTGTGTGATAATTAATGGCGTTTTATAAAAAAGGAGAAAAACAGAAGTACATTGAAGTTAGTTGTGAATAAATTATAATTTAAAATTGAGCGGAAATAAGGAGCCCCAGTTACTTCATTATGCAACTGGGGCATTTTTTAATCTCTTCCTAACTTAATTATATCATGTAAATCAAGTTCGAAATAGACTGTTTCTTCTCATTTACTACTGTTACAATCAAGTACACATGCAAAGTAAGGAGAGATGTTACATGAGTTCTTTCGTTCTCGATTTTCAGGAAATAGAAAAAACGCAGCTTTTTTTCGTCGGTGGAAAAGGATTGAATTTAGGGGAGTTAACAAACATTCAAGGTATACAAGTACCCGAAGGTTTTTGTGTTACAACGGTAGGATATGAAAAGGCTATCGAGCAAAATGAAGAGCTTCAAACTTTGTTGCAGCAGCTAACAAAGTTGAAAATGGAAGAGCGTGCTCAAATTGGTGAAATGAGTAAGAAGATTAGAGAAGTCATTATGGCAGTAGAAATCCCTACTGATGTAGTGGAAGCAGTAGCTCATTATCTCTCGCGTTTTGGAAATGAACATGCGTATGCCGTGCGTTCGAGTGCTACGGCTGAAGATTTACCGTATGCTTCATTTGCAGGTCAACAAGATACGTATTTAAATATTATCGGAGAAGAAGCGATTTTACAGCATGTAAGAAAGTGCTGGGCGTCTTTATTTACAGAGCGAGCAGTTACGTACCGCATGCAAAATGGTTTTGAACATAATCAAGTTTCTATATGTGTTGTCATTCAAAAAATGGTTTTCCCTGAGGCTTCAGGGATTTTATTTACTGCGGATCCGATTACTTCGAATAGGAAGGTGTTGTCAATCGATGCCAGCTTTGGACTTGGCGAGGCGCTAGTATCTGGATTGGTTTCTGCCGATAATTATAAGGTAAAAGAAGATGAAATCGTCGAAAAGGTCATCGCAACGAAAAAATTAGCCATCTATGGACGAAAAGAAGGCGGAACAGAGAGAAAGAAAATTGCTCCTAATCAGCAAAAAGTTCAAACACTTACTGAACAACAGATTTTACAACTAGCAAGTATCGGAAGACAGATTGAAGCTTATTTTGGTTGTCCGCAAGATATTGAATGGTGTTTAGCCCATAATACATTTTATATTGTCCAAAGTCGCCCCATTACGACTTTATATCCAATTCCTGAAGAAAATGATGGGGGAAATCATGTATATATATCAGTTGGCCATCAACAAATGATGACTGATGCGATGAAACCACTTGGGTTATCTTTTTTCCTGTTAACGACTAATGCTCCTATGCGTAAAGCGGGAGGACGGCTGTTTGTTGATGCTACGCAACAATTAGCTTCACCTGCTAGCAGAAATTACTTAATAAACACTTTAGGAAAATCAGATCCACTCGTAAGAGATGCATTAACGACTATAATCGAGCGAGATAATTTTATTAAATTATTACCAGATGATGAAAAAGGGAAGAGTGTTGGTAAAAGTGTGCCACCTGCAAATTCTCAACCGGAAATTGAAAATGATCCGGCAATCGTTACAAATTTAATACAGAATAGTCAAGCATCACTTGAAGAGTTAAAACAAAATATGCAACTGAAATCAGGAGTGGACGTACTTGATTTTATTTTGGAAGATATTCAGCAATTAAAGAAAGTATTGTTTAACCCGCAAAGTATCGCTGTCATTATGGTTGGTATGAATGCTTCAACATGGATAAATGAAAAGATGGAGCAATGGCTAGGTGAAAAAAATGCAGCAGACACGCTTTCTCAATCCGTACAAAATAATATTACATCTGAAATGGGTTTAGCATTAATGGATGTCGCTGATGTGATTCGGCCGTACAAAGAAGTTATTACGTATTTACAACATGTAGAAGATGATAGCTTTTTAAATGAACTAGTTCAGTTTAAAGGTGGAGAAGAAGCTCGAGATGCTATTCTAACTTTTCTGAATAAATACGGAATGAGATGTAGCGGAGAAATAGATATTACGAAAACGCGCTGGAGTGAAAAGCCAACTACAATTATCCCGATGATTTTAAATAATATAAGAGATTTTGAATATGGTGCGAGTAAGCGGAAATTTGAAGAAGGACTGCAAGAAGCTTTGAAAAAAGAAGAAGAGTTAGTAGATCGATTACAGCACTTACCAGGTGGAAAACAAAAAGTAGAAGAAACGAAGCGAATGATTCGTAATATCCGTAATTTTATCGGTTATCGTGAATATCCCAAATACGGTATGATTAATCGTTATTTCATATATAAGCAAGCGTTACTGAAAGAAGCTGAGCAACTTGTGCAGAGCGGTGTCATTCATGAAGTTGATGATATATACTATTTAACTTTTGAAGAGCTTCACGAAGTTGTTCGCACGAATAAACTAAATTATGAGCTTATTCATAAACAAAAAAATGATTATAAATTATACGAAAAACTAACGCCTCCTCGTATAATGACGTCCGACGGAGAAATCATTACAGGTAAATATAAACGAGAAAACCTCCCAGCTGACGCGATTGCAGGTCTGCCTGTTTCGTCTGGAGTAGTTGAGGGGAGAGCTCGCGTTATTTTAAACATGGAAGAAGCGAATTTAGAAGAGGGCGATATATTAGTTACAGCTTTTACTGATCCGGGCTGGACACCATTGTTTGTGTCTATAAAAGGGTTAGTCACTGAAGTTGGCGGACTTATGACGCACGGAGCAGTAATTGCACGTGAATATGGATTACCGGCAGTCGTTGGAGTAGAGAATGCTACGAATTTAATAAAAGACGGACAACAAATTCGGGTACATGGAACAGAAGGGTATATTGAAGTGTTGTAATTAAGTAAAAGAACATCCACTATTATAGTGGGTGTTCTTTTACTTAATAGCTGAATTATTTCTTTAAGCCAGCTGCATAAAAAGGTCCATGAACTGCGATTGTTGATAATATGAACAATAATGTTCGTACGCAAATATTAGAAGGGTTAAAAGCAAAAGGAGATACTGTAACAACAGATCAAGCTGCGAAATTAGTAACACCTATTGTAAAGAACGTGAAAAATATGAATGAGGTTGGCAAAAATAGTGCGAACGGTAACTCACCAATATCATTGTTCCAGCCGTTATGGATTGCAAGTTTAGCTAGTGCAGCGATTATTTTTATTGCGATTAGTAAAATGCCAGTAAGCTCAAGAAAAGAAAACTTTCTGTTAAAAGTAAACCAAATCGTAACAGGAGCTATTGCGACACTTGTAATTGGATTTGGTCTTACATGGATTGCGGATGGGATGGTAGGGTTAAATATTTCGAACTTCACGGATACAGCTCTATTCTTATCCATTACTTCTTTTAGTTTCTTCTTAATGATATCTGCGGTACTTTCATTGGTTGGGCTAAAAGGAATCGGTTTATTCGCTTTATTACTATTCTTCGGGGCGCCGTTACTATCATTAGCACCTGAGATGTTGTCTCCGTTTTATCAAGACTGGGTTTACTCATGGTTACCAATGAAATTTATGATTGAAGGCCTAAGAGAAATCTTCTTCTTCGGAAAAGGGTTAAGTTGGAATACTCCTGTTACTGTACTCGTTTGGATTGGTATAGTAAGTATGGTTACCATATTAGCAACTGCATTCAAACGTAGTGTAGTAAAAGGGCATAAAACAGAATTGAACGCTTAAAAAAGCTGTTTCACTAATTAGTGAAACAGCTTTTTTGATGAAATCTATAAGCTGAAGAATGAATATTTGCTGATAATAAAGTTTGTTAATTTTTCTGGCTTTTTCTCAATGTAAACACCTAATTGTTGAAAAGTGTTATGTTTAGAATTAAGTCGGGATCTCTAAAGGTCACGTACATTCCAGACAATCTCACCACGTTCGTCATCCCACGTACTGTGATGACGCTTAAATCCTATCTTTTCTAGTACCCGGAGGGAAGCGATATTCCAAGCGCCTACAGTCGACCAAAGCCTGTGGCGCCCAGTAGCAATTGCAGCGTCCAGTACAACGGCTGCTGCCTCAGTCGCATAACCTTTTCCATGAGCGCTGCGGAACAATTCGTATGCAATCTCCGGCTCTTCAAGTGTGGAACGACCGATAATCAAGCCACAGTATCCAATAAAATCGCCTTCGTCTCGCCTACGAATAGTGAGAAGGGAAATGCCATTTTCGTCTGCTTTCTTGCGCATCTCAATAAGCCGGCTACGAACGGAATTAAGGGCTGGCATGTCCACACCACGTTCGCCAATTAATTTTCTCATCCAAACTGAATCGGATTCCTCCCACATACTCAGGTCAAGTCGTTCGGTTTTTAGCTGGAACTCCATAGTTTTAAATAAAGATGGCATAGCGGAACCTCCTAGTTATGTCACTGAATTCATAATAGCTTCGCACCGCATCATGTTGAACTTCTCGTTGATTCGCGAATGTATTTTCCCACTCCCGCGAGAGTTTATAGCCACAGTATACAATAGTGTTATTTTTATGCATAAGTAATTATTTTGCAAAATAGACCCTTTTCTCAAACTTTTCTTTCATTCTAAAGCCGTCCCGTTATATACACAGGCTCCTACTATTTTTAAATGCATAAAATGTTAAGCGAAAGTATGGGGGGATACGATGTATAATTCAAATTATTATGATTGTTATAGGCAAAATGATAAGTTGATTAGTGATATTGAAAAAGCTATAAATGGAGAGTATAGCGCCATAAGCTGCTATGCAAAATTAGCGAATATGGCTCCAAGTCAAGCAGAGAAAAAACAAATTCTTGAAATTCGTAATGATGAAATAAAACATTTTCATCACTTTGTACAAATTTATACGAATTTAACTGGCAGGCAGCCGAAACCACAGATTACCGAAGACTGTCCGAATACCTACTTACAAGGATTAGAGTTCGCTATACAAGATGAGCAAAAGACAGTAGATTTTTATTTGGAAATTTCAGATGAGACATCGGATGCACATCTGAAAGATTTGTTACGGAGAATAGCTGCGGATGAACAAAATCATGCGGTATGGTTTTTATATTATTTTGTGAAGTCGAAGTGAGCATTAAGAATGACTGATGTGGTGAATATATTAGAAGTTATTTTAAAGCGCAGTGCAACAATTGCATGAAAAACTTAATAAGCATAAAGAAACCGTTTCATAAGTAGTGGGACGGTTTTTTTTCGCGGTGAAATACAAGTTACATAGATATCTACAAAATATGGTAATTTAATTTGGTATATAATGTATGAAATGAAAACGAAAATAAATAAGCTAGGAGCAAATAAATGAAAAGAGGAATTACAGTAGATATTCCAAATGAATATGATAATTTACTTTGGAAAGTGTTAAAGCCAATTGATATTTCTTCATATGATTGGTGGGTAGGGAGTGAGGAGTCATACTTAATAGCACGTGGTGGAATGGATGAGGCATTATTTCCAGAAGGACCAAGTATAGTGGAAGGATCAGATTTGAAAATATTATTTAAAGACAATATATATTATGTTATTTTTGCAGATTTAAAAGCGTATTCAAAAGGAGAGGAAGTAGTAGATATTGAAACATATGAAGCATTTAAAGAGAGTAAGTGTGAATTAGTTTTACTAGTTGCGGATTGTACATACGTCACAATTTACGCTAAAGATCAAAAACAGATTGAATTGATGTATGAAAACGCAAGGAATCAAGGTTATTATGTTGAATACGTTACCGACGAAAATGACGGTAGAACGCGTTTATCAGTATGATAGCGATAGGAAAGGGGAACAGCGATATGGAGAGAAATACAGTTAAAGAATATACAATTCGAACTGCTACTGAAGAGGAAAGCGATAGCATTATTACTCTATTAAAAGAAGTAGCACAATGGCTACAATATAAAGAAGTGGATCAGTGGCAGTATCTTTTAGGAGAGGAAGCTACGGCTGAAATACTAGAATGTATAAGAGAGAAATATACATATGTTGTTCTGAAAGAAGATGAAATAGTTGGTACGGTTACAGTTTCTCCTAAACAAAATGAATGGGATGAACATATTTTTGGTAAAGAGGAAGTTTCTAATTCATTATATATTCATAGATTTGCGGTGAAACGGAAGTATAAGGGGAACGGAATTGGAGAATGGATTTTACAGTGGATAGAAGAGAATGTACAACATGACAAAGAGTATTTGAAGTTAGATTGCGTGGGGCATAATCGTACGTTGAATGATTTTTATAAGAAAAATAATTTTGAATATGTTGGAAGTACGGATGGGCTTAGTAAGTTTCAAAAGAAAAGAAGAATGTGAATGCATCCAATTAACGTAAGTTTAGTTGAAAAGTTAATACAGGAACAGTTTCCCGAATGGGCCCATTTAGAAGTGAAACCTGTAAAGTTTAGTGGGCATGATAATAGGACGTTTCACTTAGGGGATGAGATGAGTGTAAGATTGCCAAGTGATGCGGCATATGCACCGCAAGTAGAGAAAGAAAATAGTTGGCTTCCTATATTAAGTAAGAGACTTTCTTTACCAATTTCTACACCAATTGCGAAAGGAAATCCGTCTGAAGCGTATCCATTGCCTTGGTCTATTAATAAGTGGATAGAGGGAGAAACAGTTACGAAACAAAATGTTCGTGATTTAAATGAATTTGCGGCGGACTTAGGATCCTTTTTAGTAGAATTGCAATCTATTAATGCGAGTAACGGCCCTTTAGCTGGAGCACATAATTTTTACAGGGGCGGACTTATATCGGTATATGATAAAGAGGCGAGAGGTGCGATCGAAAATAATAAGGACGTTTTTGATGAAATCGTATTAAAGCATCTTTGGGATTTAGCACTTCAGTCAACGTGGGAGCGTAAACCAGTTTGGGTTCATGGGGATGTTGCACCTGGAAACTTACTCGTTAAGGACGGAAAGCTTTGTGCTGTAATTGATTTTGGTATTTTAGGTGTAGGAGATCCTGCTTGTGATGCGGCGATGGCATGGACTTTTTTTGATAAGAATAGCAGAAACGTATTTAAAGAAGTATTGCGCATAGATGAAGAAACGTGGAATAGAGCAAGAGGATGGGCACTTTGGAAGGCGTTAATTACATATGATACGAATAGGGATAGTAATGAAAAAGTAGCAGAAGAATCGTATCGTATCATTCAAGTGATTGTGGATGATTATGAGAGGTAATAGAAAAGCCTATTTTAAAATAGGCTTTTTCATACGATTAAATAGTAGAAATGGAAAGAAGGAATATAACATAATTATACAGAATATTTAGATAATAGGAGGTGTCGAATTTTGAGTGAAATTGAATTAAAGAGTAATGTAATTAAGACAGGGAGAGAGAAGGGAATTATTCTTCGGTTTATACTTGCTAGTCTTGTTGGGGTGTTTATGTTTTTCGTTCCTGTTACGATAAACGGTGCATCGTCTATTATGATTGATCATATCGTATCGTGGATTAGGGCTTCGGTTCCAGGCATAGTACCTTATTATGCATTATTTGTTATGGCAATTGGTGCGATTTATCCATTTTATACGAAGAAATGGAATGCATCTATCGTAGACATTTGTTTTTCTATTTTAAAAGTAGTTGGCGTTGTTTTTGGCATATTATATTGTTTAAAAGTAGGACCAGCTTGGTTCTTTGCGCCAGATGTTGGACCGTTTTTGTATGAGAAGCTAGTCATATCAGTAAGTTTGCTCGTTCCAATTGGCTCGGCGTTTTTAGCGTTATTAGTCGGATATGGATTGCTTGAATTTATCGGTACATTTTGTCGGCCAATTATGAGGCCATTATGGAATACGCCGGGGAGATCGGCAATCGACGCAGTTGCGTCCTTCGTTGGAAGTTATTCGCTTGCTCTCCTTATTACGAATCGCGTGTATAAAGAAGGAAAGTATACGACAAAAGAAGCGGCGATTATCGCTACAGGATTTTCTACAGTATCCGCTACATTTATGATCATCATCGCAAAAACATTAGATATTATGCATTTATGGAATGTTTATTTTTGGACTACACTTGTTGTAACATTCATCGTGACTGCTATCACCGTAAGAATCCCACCCCTTAGTAGAAAACCAGATACATATGTAACAGAAGAAGGGTTCCCAGAGCCTGTTTATAAAGAGAAAATGTTAGAACGTGCTTGGGAAGATGCGTTAGAAGTATCAAAATCTGCACCGAGCATTATGAAAAATATTGCAGTGAATTTAAAAGATGGATTTATTATGACGATGGGAATTTTACCATCTATTATGTCAGTAGGATTAATTGGTATCGTCTTAGCGAAGTTCACGCCAATATTTGATTGGATTAGTTATATTTTCTATCCATTTACATGGCTATTACAATTACCAGAAGCAGACTTAGCCGCTAAAGCCGCATCAGTTGGTATTGCAGAAATGTTTTTACCGTCATTATTAGTAGTAAGTGCACCAATTGTGACAAAGTTTGTTATTGCAGTTGTTTCCGTATCATCTATTTTGTTTTTCTCCGCTTCCATTCCTTGTATATTATCAACAGATACTCCATTAAAAGTATCTGAACTTATTATTTTATATGTGCAGAGAACGATTTTAACGTTACTTATTATTACGCCGATTGCTTATTTATTGCTTTAAAGTTTTAATAAGATAAAGTTATAAAAAAGAAGCCGTCTGTAAAAAGAGGGCTTCTTTTGTTTAAAAGCGGGATATTCTTATTTATTTTTCGTATATGACGTAACGCTTCTTAAGAAGATTCCTAGTCCCGCAAAAAAGAACCCTAAGCATAATAAGCTGCCTGGCGTTCCCCAAGTAATTTGATCTAGCATTTTTTATCCCCTCCCGTTTATCATTATATAGAATTTATTGGAAATTATCAAAAAATTATTTTTTTGAGGTTTACTGATGAGTCTTCCTACCTTATACGAGAAGAATATATTTGAAAAGAATTCTTCACCCTATATTTTTATATTATTATAATACGTTTTTGATTCTTATGATATAGTAACAACAAAGGGGGCTTAAAAATGGAAATTATTCACGAAAGAGCAAAGTTGCGGTTAATGGATAATACTGATGTCGAAACTTTGTTTTCGATTGTAGAAGGAAATCGGGATATTTGGGCGTATTTAATCTCTAAAATGGATAGTGTGCAAGATATGCAACAATACGTTCAAAAAGCGATAAAGGGCTACGGAAGAGGTAATCAAATACCTTTCGTAACCGTAGATCAACAGTCGAATAAGATTGTAGGAAGTACACGTTTATATAATATTTCAGTAGAAGATAAGACAGTTGAGTTAGGGCAAACGTGGTATCATCCGAGTGTACAACGTACGAGTATAAATACAGAGTGTAAGTATATGCTTCTTCAGTATGCTTTTGAAAAACTGCATATGCTTAGGGTACAAATTAAGACGGATGCAAGAAATGAAAAAGCACAACGAGCAATTGAAAGATTAGGCGCATTAAAAGAAGGTGTGCTTAGAAATGAAAGAAAATTACCGAATGGTTATGTGAGAGATGCGGTGGTGTACAGTATTATCTCGAGTGAATGGCCAGGCGTAAAAGAACAATTGTTAGAAAAATTAGAGTTGTATAAAGAAAAGTTATAATTCGTGTTTTGAAAGGTATATTGTTCGTGAGACATGAAAAATATACCTTTTTTCTTACAAAATGCTACTTTATTTTAA
>NZ_JBNLYE010000141.1:0-10419 GCF_050172095.1 Bacillus sp. GMs2/2 | reverse complement strand
AATAACTTAACTTAGAAACGAGGAACTTGAATTCATATCGGGTATAGAACAACTGAAAATAATACTGCAGGGATGAGATTACATTCTCTCCCTCTGCTCTCTCTCCTCATACATCATTAACTTTTTATCCATTTCAACAATGACTTTATACAATTGAAATGCCTGTAAAATTTGCAGTTGAATTTCAAAAGGAGCATTTTGTTCTTTTAACCATTGAAATACTTTTGTTTCATCTTTCATTGATTATTCCTCCCTTTATTAAAATCTGCTACAAATATACGGTAAATGATGAAAAGCTTTTCATGTCAACAACAAAAAAGGATGCAAAGTTGCATCCTTTAATGTACGATATTTTTCTTCTGCTCCGCTTCTTTCTTTACTTCTTCCCCTTGGCATTCACTACGAAATGCACAACTTATACACTCAGAACGAAAATGACGCTCTGTATAATGCTCAGGTTGTTGCAACATTTCTTTCATTCTAGATAAATCAGCCATTCCAGTTATAATATCTTCCTGTTTTGGAATGTACTCATACTTAGTTCCTTCTATTAAATTAATAACTTCAATCTTTCCTGGAAGAACGCCGAAAGCTTTATAACTGAATACTGTCATTAGCTTCTGACAAAGAGCAAGCATTTCCTCATCCGCATCGACGACATACTTTTTAATTACAAACGACCCAGCACTCCACTCACCAACTTCAAATGTCAATGACATGTGGACACCTAACTCTTCCATATATGTTTGAAACTTCTCGTATAAAAACAATGGTGGTGTCTGACTATCATCCTTTTCAACAAACTGTAATAAGTGATCCGTTAGCTTAGCTAATACAATATAGTACTCCGTCTTCGAAGCAAACATATTAATCCTTACTTTTTTCCAATACTTTTCTATTAATATTAAAAGTACAATTTTCGTTTGTTGACCCGCAGGTAGCGTGTAATACTCGTTAATAATTTGATTGACAATCATTTGTGCTATTTGTTGCCATTCAAATGAAGAAGGTTCTCTTCTTTTTATATGACGAAAATAAAATTTATGCGGACAACGCATAAAATCATACAAATGATAATCTGTCATCGTTTTGATTGAGATTTTCTCATGCACTTGCTCTTCATCTCCCTTCTGCCATTAAGAAAGGTGTTTTACAAATTCAGCTCCAAACTGTAAACATTTTTCTACATCTTCATCTTCTGGCGTTAATTCTACTTTTAGTCCTTCTAACACAACTGCTGCCCCGCGCTCTTGTAGCTTTTCTATTAAAATGTCAACTGCCACTCCGTATTTCGGATAAGCCGAATCACATGATCCGAATACTGCCGCTTTTTTCCCAGTTAAATCAATAGAATCCATTGCATCATAAAAATCTAAGAAATCATCAGGAAGATCACCATCTCCCCAAGTGTATGCACCTAAAATAATTCCATCATACTGTTCTAATATAGAAGCTTCTGGTGAATCCATAATATCAATAACTTCAATTTCATTTTCTGTTTCACGAATTACGCCGGCAATGTGGTCAGCCATTTCCTCGGTATTTCCACTCATACTTGCAAAAATCATTACTAACTTACTCAACTGAACCTCTCCCTTTACTTTGTATCTCTTTTTCTGTTTGAATGCTCTTCTTCTCATCTACATATTCAGACCGAATTACATTTCTTTGCCATTCCATATGCTGATCAACATCTTTATCTTTATTTTTATCTTTTAATCCCCTCCGCAGAAGGTGAAAATTTTTTCTCATTAACATGTCGCATCCATCCTATTGATAATAATTATCAATTTCAACTACTTTTAGATTAATTGACATTGATTATCAATGTCAACAACTATTTTTTAAAAAATGATTAAAATGTACAAGCTTGTCCGTTAGCTATTCATATACTATGAATGAGCATAGTTCTTTCTCAGCCCTCTCTGACGGAAAGAAATAAAAGCAACTGCAATAGAGTGCAGTTGCCTTTTTTTGTTTTTCTATGATTTTAGTAATCTTATAGTCGTCTCTAAAAATAGCTCCACTCCACAAATTAATGCTGATTCATCCACATCAAATTTCGGATGATGATGTGGATAACAAGTATATATATTTTCATTACCTGTTCCTAATTTAATGAAACAACCGGGTGCTTTTCTTAAATATGCTGAAAAATCTTCCCCACCCATAGAAGGTTCAAGCTTCACAACACGCTCATTCCCAAACAAATGTAGTGCACTTTCTTCTACTATTTTCGTAATATATTCATCATTAATAACCGGATCATATCCATATCGATACGTATATGTATACGATCCTCCATGTGCTTCTGTAATTCCTTTCACAATTTTCTCGATTTTCCCTTCTGCTTCCACCCTCAATGCTTGATTAAATGAACGAACGGTTCCCATTAAAGTTGCTGTACTAGGAATAATATTGTCAGCCGTTCCCCCATGAAATTGTGTAACTGAAATAACCCTTTGCATAAAAGCACTCGTATTTCTTGATACGATATGTTGTAAATTTGTAATAATCTGTGCTCCGATAGCAATAGGGTCTATCGTTTCTTCTGGCCGCGCCGCATGTCCTCCTTTGCCTTGAATTTCAACTGTAAATACGTCTGGTGCCGCCATCATCGGCCCATACGCAATTCCTACCTTTCCGCTTTCCAATCCAGACATAACATGTAAACCTATTACATAATCAACACCGTCCATTACACCTGCCTCAACCATTTCTTGTCCCCCGCCAGGATACACCTCTTCTGCGTGCTGAAAGAATAGACGAATCTCACCTGCAAAATCTTCCTTTATATTTGATAGCACCTCTGCTGTGCTTAATAAAATAGCTGCGTGAGCATCGTGCCCACATGCATGCATCATTCCTTTATTCACAGATGTATAAGATTTACTTGTCTCCTCTTGAATTGGCAAAGCATCTATATCAGCTCGAATCGCAATTACTTTCCCTTGCTTCACACCTCTTTTAATTGCTAGTACACTATACTTCGTCGGTCTCGTTACTTCAAAAGAAGAAAATGAGCATAATGTATCATATATAAATTGCGAAGTTTCTTTTTCATGAAATGATAATTCCGGATACTTATGGAAGTGCCTTCTCCATTTCACGATATTTTCTTCCGAAATTAGATTCTTCCACACTCTATTCATGATAATTTCCTCCTTTTCAAAAGAACTAGAAATTTAAAAGTTTACTCCGTCTTGAATGATTAATAAAAACAAATACTGTATTTTTACGTATTCTTATAGTCCACTTTTATGTATTCACACAATCCACTTTCTATTTACATGTCAAACCCATTACAAATTCATACTGAATGTAATATAATTGCTAAGTTAGGGATTTTCTTTTTTAGTATTTAGTGCTAATATCAAAAAAGAGCCTTTTGACTTATTTTTACCTAAAATGTGGGATTTTGTTTTTTTCACAATAATGTAGGACATGATACCTACAAAGAGCTATTATTTCATTAAGAGAGGGAAAGACATGGAAAGATTAAAAGAGATATGGTCTCGACCACTCACACAATGGGTTGCAAAGACGGTTTATTATCTTGCAATTTTATTTGCATTACTTTGGTTGTATGGATTCCATGATACAAACACAAGTACATTTATTTACAATGAATTCTAGGGTGGGAACGTTATGAAGTTATTAGAACAAATTGAAAAGTGGGCTGCAGAAACGCCTGATCAAACCGCTTTTGTTTGGCGAGATGCGAAAATTACGTACAAACAATTAAAGGAAGATTCTGATGCGTTAGCACATTGGATTTCTTCTGAGTATCCAGACGATCGTTCACCAATTATGGTGTATGGCCATATGCAACCTGAAATGATTGTTAACTTTTTAGGATGTGTAAAAGCTGGACATGCTTACATTCCTGTAGATTTATCTATCCCAGCTGATCGTGTACAACGTATTGCTGAAAATTCTGGTGCGAAATTACTTTTATCGGCAACAGCAGTAACTGTAACTGATTTACCAGTTCGCATCGTAAGTGAAGACAACTTAAAAGATATTTTCTTTACTCATAAAGGGAACACTCCAAATCCTGAACATGCGGTAAAAGGTGATGAGAACTTCTACATTATTTACACATCAGGAAGCACAGGTAATCCGAAAGGGGTTCAGATTACTTATAACTGCCTTGTTAGCTTTACAAAATGGGCTGTAGAAGATTTCAACTTACAAACAGGGCAAGTATTCTTAAATCAAGCACCTTTCTCATTCGATTTATCTGTAATGGATATTTACCCATCATTAGTAACAGGTGGTACACTTTGGGCAATCGATAAAGATATGATTGCGCGTCCAAAAGACTTGTTTGCTTCTTTAGAGCAATCGGATATTCAAGTATGGACTTCGACACCTTCTTTCGCTGAAATGTGTTTAATGGAAGCATCCTTCTCTGAAAGTATGCTACCGAACATGAAAACATTCTTATTCTGCGGTGAAGTGTTACCAAATGAAGTGGCTAGAAAATTAATTGAGCGTTTCCCAAAAGCAACAATTATGAATACTTACGGTCCAACAGAAGCTACTGTCGCTGTAACAGGTATTCACGTTACAGAAGAAGTGCTTAATCAATACAAATCACTTCCAGTTGGCTATTGTAAATCAGACTGTCGCCTTCTTATTATGAAAGAAGATGGCACGATTGCACCTGATGGTGAAAAAGGTGAAATCGTAATTGTCGGTCCAAGCGTAAGCGTTGGATATTTAGGAAGCCCTGAATTAACAGAAAAAGCATTTACTATGATTGACGGTGAGCGCGCCTATAAAACAGGCGATGCTGGCTATGTTGAAAATGGTCTTCTATTCTATAATGGTCGTCTTGATTTCCAAATTAAGCTGCATGGTTATCGAATGGAATTAGAAGAAATTGAGCATCACCTTCGTGCGTGTTCTTACGTAGAAGGTGCAGTTATCGTTCCAATTAAAAAAGGTGAAAAATACGATTATTTATTAGCGGTTGTTGTTCCTGGAGAACATTCATTTGAAAAAGAATTCAAATTAACATCTGCAATCAAAAAAGAACTCAATGAGCGATTACCAAACTACATGATTCCACGTAAATTCATGTATCAATCTTCTATTCCAATGACACCAAATGGAAAGGTAGATCGCAAAAAATTATTGAGTGAGGTTACAGCATGACCGCATATGGATCATTTTATTTTTTCGCTATAGTGGGCATTTTATTAATACCTACTATCATAGCTGGATTAAAAGGTAAAATGTTGCGTAAATATAATGCAGTATTAACATTAGTCATGATTGCTATTATCTTCTCAGATAAACCGAAGCAAGCGATTATGTTAGCCGCATTTATTATTTGGCAATATGCCCTAATTAAAGGCTATTTAATTTTAAGAAAACAAAATAATAGTACATTCATGTTTTGTATAGCTGTTATTTTATCGATTTTGCCACTTATTTTGGCAAAAATCGCACCCTTTGTACCTGAATTACATTTTATTGTTTTCGCAGGTATGTCTTACGTAACATTTAGAGCTGTACAAATGGTCTTTGAAGTTCGTGATAATTTAATTAAAGAACTTTCCTTCTTTAATTTCTGGGAGTTTGTTTTATTCTTCCCTGCGATTTCAAGTGGACCTATTGATCGTTACCGTAGATTCCAAAAAGATATTCAAAAGCCACCTAGCGGTGAAGAATATCAAAAGTTACTATATACAGGACTTAACCGTATTTTCCAAGGTTTTCTGTACAAATTTATAATTGCACACTTGATAACAACATATCTTGTAAAGGCCGTATTCGCCAATCAAGATACACTTTTATCTAATGTGATTTTTATGTACGCTACTAGCATGCAATTATTCTTTGACTTTGCAGGTTATAGTGCGTTCGTAATTGGTATCAGTTACATGATGGGAATTAAAACGCCAGAAAACTTTAATAAGCCATTCCTTAGTCGTAATATTAAAGACTTCTGGAACCGCTGGCACATGAGTTTATCATTCTGGTTCCGTGATTTTATTTACATGCGTTTCGTCTTTTTTGCAACGAAGAAAAAGTTAATTAAGAACCGTTACACAATTTCGTATATCGGTGCATTTTTAAACTTCTTCATTATGGGAATTTGGCACATCCAAGGAAGCGCTGTTGCGCAGTATGTTATTTATGGTCTCTATCATGCCGCACTGTTTATTTTATTCGATATTTTCGAACGAAAAAACAAGAAGCATAAATTTTGGCCAAACAATAAATTTACACACGTCCTTGCGATTGTAATTACGTTCCACGTTGTATGTTTCGGTTTCCTAATCTTCTCTGGACACCTTAACAGATACTTTTAATGCACCCTTCTTATTCCATTAAGAAGTTGCACATATAATATATTTCGGATATAAAGGAGATTTTAAAAATGGCAGAATTCAAAGAGCAAGTATTAGATATTTTAGAAGAAGTATGTGAAAACGATATTGTGAAAGAAAACTTAGATGTTCAATTATTTGAAGAAGGTATCCTTGATTCTTTCGCTGTAGTATCTTTATTAGTTGAATTCCAAGAGCGTTTAGATATTGAAGTTTCTATTTCTGATTTTGACCGTGACGAGTGGGCTACACCAAACATGGTTATTAAAAAGTTGGAAGAAATCCGATGAACAAAGCAAAATTTGGTCCGATGCTTTTAGCATTGGCCCTTTTTGCTGTATTCTTACTTATTCCAACGCGCTTCCTACTTCCACTTTTAAGTGATGAAAAAGTAGAACAAGCTGCCACTTCTTTAAAAGAAGAAAAAATTCAAAGTATGATTTTACAGCAAAAGATGTTAGCAGATCCAAAATATCTTCCGATGTACGGTTCATCGGAATTCGCACGTATGGATGCTTTCCATCCATCTAATTATTTTAAAGTAAAGCCTGAAGGATTTACGCCATTCCTTCTTGGACGCGGCGGAACACAAGACCTTGTACATGTGTTAAACTTCGCATCTACAATGGATCAATTGAAAGATAAGAAAATGGTATTCGTTCTTTCTCCGCAATGGTTTGTACCACAAGGTATTGACGAGACGCACTTTGCACCTAACTTTTCAAAACAACAAGGTTACCACTTCATTTTCAACAATGATTTAAAACCTGAAATGAAAAAACAAATTGCAAAGCGTTTATTAAACTTTGAGATTGTAAAAAAAGAAACTTTATTAAAAATCTCGCTTGAAGGCATCGCTTATGATGATACGAAGTATAAAGTAAAAGCACTTGCTGCTAAACCTTTCGCTTATATTTACCGTAACATTTTAGATCGTAAAGATTTATTTACAGCTATGTTTAATATTAAACCGCACAAAGAGAAGCTCGATCCTTCATTAAAACAAATGAACTGGGAAGAAGCTCGTAAACATGCGGATCAAACAGGTGCAGCAGAATCTGGATCTAATGAATATGGTATCGAAGATGGTTACTTCAATAGCAAAATTAAGAAAAAATTAAAGCAACGTGAAGGTTACTTAAAAAATGATGCTTACGACCAATCGCCAGAATATGAAGATTTACAAATTGTACTTGATTTATTAAAACAATCTGGTGCAAAACCACTCTTCATTTCTGTTCCTGTAAAAGGTCCTTGGTACGACTACGCTGGCTTCCCAAAAGAACGCCGCGAAGCATACTATAAGAAAGTTCATGAGCAAATTGAAAAAGCTGGTTATCCAATTGCCGACTTCTCAAATCATGAATACGATAAATACTTCTTAAAAGATCATATGCACTTAGGTTGGAAAGGCTGGGTTTACATCGACGAAGCCATCCAACAATTTTATAAAGCAAACTAATGAAAAGACCGCTTGAATTACTCAAGTGGTCTTTTTGTATATATTTTGTAATTGTTCGATTGCATTCTCTGCTTCTTTCATAACTCGCTCCACTACATGCTGAGCTGATTCGATTCGAGCTAATGATGCTGCCTGTCCTGCCCAAAGTGACATATATTCTTCCTTATTTTGCTTCGCTGCCTCTTGGCGTATTTTAGAAGTTAATACGTTTTGCACTGGATACATCGGTAGCCCTTCTTCTTTTCCTTCATGTCTCTCTATAAATTCATTCCGAATACCCCGCGCATATTTCCCAGAAAACGCACGAGTTACAGTTGTGCTCGTATCTGTACTATGTAAAACCGCTTCTTTATACACATCGTGCGTAATACTCTCTTCACTTGTTAAAAAGGCCGATCCCATTTGAACACCTTCTGCTCCTAGTGCCAATGCCGCAACAAGCCCTTGTCCGTTCATTACACCACCTGCTGCGACAATTGGGATATGTGGAACAGCCCCTACTAACTGAGGTATCAACGCAAAAGTACCAATCATAGCATCTCGTTCTTTCCCAATAAACGTTCCTCTATGCCCTCCTGCTTCACTACCTTGCCCAATAATAATATCTACTCCTAGCTCAGCAAGTACTTTCGCTTCCTTCACATGGGTAGCTGTTCCGATAACTTTTATTCCACTTCTTTTTAAATCATTTATTTCTTCTTTTTCTAACGTTTGAAATGCAAAACTAACGACCGGTACTTTTTCATCTAATAGCACTTGTAATTGTTCCTTATAGCTTTTTGGAAGCTTTAACGTTCCTTCTACTTCTATACCTAATTCTCTATTCACTCCGCTTAGTAATACTTTCGCCTCATTTACCTTCTCTTCTTCTATTTCTATCTCTTTCGTTACAAGTAAATTAACACCGAACGGCTTATCTGTTAGTTCTCTTATTCTATAAATCGCTTCACGAATTTGTTCTGGGCTCATATAGCCCGCTCCAAGCGTCCCTAATCCTCCGCTATTACTTACTGCTGCAACAAGTTCTGGCGTCGTAATCGCGCCTGCCATACCGGCTTGAACAACGGGATACTCAATTTTTAATATGTCTGTTACTCGACTTGTAAACATCATTTCCCCTCCTATTTCCTTTATATCTTCTTTATTTGATAAGCTTTCCCCTGCTTTTGCAAGGGTTGAACTTCATATGAAGCGAATATATTGAAAGAGAAGGAGGCTGAGCTTAATGATTTATCCAAATGCATTAAAACAAGGTGATACAGTAATGATCATTGCACCATCTGGTCCACCTACAATCGAAAATGTATTACAAGGTGTGAATGTATTACAAGAGATGGGGTTATCCGTAATAATCGGGAAGAGCGTTTACGAGAAATATGGATTTTTAGCCGGAAGTGATCAAGTTCGGCTTGACGATATACATGAAGCATTTACAAATAATGAAGTGAAGGCCGTTTTCTGTGCACGAGGTGGTTACGGAAGTGCTCGTCTCCTCCCTCACATTCAATATGAAATCATTCGGCAAAACCCTAAAATCTTTTGGGGATATAGCGATATTACAGCTTTACATACTGCTGTTTCACGTTATGCAAAGCTTATAACATTTCATGGTCCGATGATTGAAGAACTAGGAAAAGGTATTGATTCTCTATCTTTATCCTCTTTCAATCAGCTATTCCATCCGTATTCAACCATTTTATCTGCATCAGAATGTATCGTATCTAGCTCTCACAGTACAGTTACAGGTACGTTAGTTGGAGGAAATTTAGCTGTGTTAACAAGTATAATTGGCTCGCCCTACGAGATAAATACGGACAATACACTTTTATTACTTGAAGACATTGGTGAAGAACCGTACCGCATTGACCGTATGTTAAATCAGCTACTTTTATCTGGAAAGTTTAATGAATGTAGGGGCGTTATTTTCACAAGTTGTCACGACTGCACTCCTTCAAAGCCATCTCAATCATTGCAAGCAATATTATATGAATATTTCGCACCATATCATATACCGGTCCTATTCGGTTTACCAATTGGACATATAAGTCCAAACATCGGTATTCCACTTGGAGCTACAGCGACAATAAACACGAATAATAAAACAGTCTCTATTTCTTCCGGTATAGCCACTCCATATTCAAATTAAAAAGGAAAAGCGATTACGCTTTTCCTTTTACTTATAATAATTAAAAATTCGTCCAGATGAGATATCTGCAATTTCTTCTGGAATAAATGTTTTACTTATATCAGTACCAACATTTAATACAGCTGTAGCATCTTTCTCAATGCTACCAAATAACTCTTTCCCACGTATCGTAATAAGGGGCGTTCCTTCTGGCAACACATCTTTTACAAATTCCATTTGTGTAAAGAACGGAACGATCCATCTACCTTCTCCTTGGAAATGACGCAAACGAAGTATTCCCTCTGTTGCCCCGTCCTCTGCTTCTAGTGAACCAGCAACATAAAACTCAGTAGATAAGAGCAATTCATAAAATTCCTTTTGCTTCTGTTTATCATCCCCTGCTACAACAAGTACCTCTTCTAATTTCTTTACTGAAATTTGCTCCATATGATGCCACCCCTATTTTCAAAATGATTGTACTTAGATTA
>NZ_JBNLYE010000140.1:0-10448 GCF_050172095.1 Bacillus sp. GMs2/2 | reverse complement strand
CCGATCTCTAAAGAAAAGTTAGATAAGTATATGAGTGAACAATTAAATCGCACGCACGTTGCTGCACGGTCGAGCGAAATTCAACTTGAAACAACAAATGAGCTACCTACTATAATCAAGGAACGTAGGTCCTGTCGTCAATTTGATATGGAAAAACATATTAGTTTTTCGGAATTTTCCCAATTCTTATCAACTCTAAAACAGGTTAGGGAAGAAAAAATATACTATCATTACGCAAGTGCAGGCGGGCTCTATCCCATTGATATCTTTGTTTATGTAAAACCAAAACGTATAGAGGATATGAAAGCTGGATTTTATTATTATAACCCATCAAAAAATAGTCTTGTGATTGTAAACAACATTGATCAAGTAATCAAAAGTGATCATGAGTTAATTAATCAGGATTTATTTACTCAATCTGCCTTCTCAGTTTATTTGGTTTATAATGCGAACGCTTCCATCCCGAAATACGGTTCAGATGGATATTTATTTGCTTGTATTGAGTCAGGCATTATCACTGCTACCTTAAATATGGTTGCTGAGACATTAAATTTAGGGATTTGTTCAGTTGGTCATATGAAATTTGAAGATATTCAGCAATTTTTATGTTTGGATAATCATCAAGTGTTTCTCCATGGGCTTGAAGTTGGCTTAAAAATTAACGAGTAGAAGAAATGAATATTAGGGGGAAAAAGATAAAAATGCACATTAAAGATCGAAGTTCGATTCATGAAAATAAAGAAGTAGAAGCGTTTTGGAAGGAGCAATTATCTTCCGAGATTCTCGATTTTTCTGTATTTAAATTTAATAGCGATTACCAACTAAATAAAGAAATACCTTGTGAGTACGTTCAAGTCATAGTGAATGTAGAATTTAGTAAAAGTATACAAAAAATAAGTAAGTCTCAAGATTTATTATTATTTAGCTGGTTTCAAGCCGCTTTAAGGGTTTGTTTGGCACATTATACAGATCAAGAAAGAATTACTATTGGTATTCCTATAATTGAAAAGAATCTTGAACAAAGTGAGAATCTTAATAAGTTGATTCCTTTAGGAAGTGAAATCCATCCGCATCACACCTTTAAACAATTAGTAAATGAGATTGAACAAACGACTTTATTCGGGTATGAAAATCAGGAGTATCCGCTCTCTGAATTATTAGTTAAACACAATTTAACTCCTTTTCAAATTGTAATCGGGATGGAAGGATTACATAATGAAAATTCGCTAGAAGAATACGCAGAGAATAATTTAGTCCTATGGATACGAAGAAAATGGAATGAAATACATAATGAATTTGAATTTCAAATTTCTTGCAAGTCCCGTTCATTCTCTTCTTTGCAACAGTTTGCCAATTCGTATTGTTATGTTTTAAAGCAAGTTTCACAAAATCCGAATTTGGCATTGAAAGATATTTGTATTATTGCAGAAGAAGAAAAAGAGTTGTTAGAAGGATTGAATACTTTTCAAACGGGCATAGATTTGTTTCAATCATTTCAAGATTTGTTTGAAGCGCAAGTATTAAAAACTCCAGATCAAATTGCTGTTGTTTGTAATGATCAATCTTTGACATATAGAGAATTGAATAAGAAAGCGAATCAATTGGCTTCTATTCTTCAAAGTAAAGGTGTTTCAAAAGAAAGTATTATTGGCGTTATGGTAGATCGGTCATTAGAAATGATTATTGGTATGATGGGGATTTTAAAAGCAGGAGCAGCGTATTTACCAATCGACCCTAACTACCCAACTGAACGAATTGAATATATGTTACAAGATAGTCAAGCAAAATATTTACTTAGTAAGCGAACAGAGGAAGTATTGCCGCAATTTGCGGGTGAAGTACTGTATCTTGATAAAGAATATCTTTTCCAAGATGAAGAAAGTAATTTAGTACGAGAACATAATCCTAATGATTTGGCTTATGTTATTTACACATCAGGATCGACAGGAAATCCAAAAGGGGTAATGATCGAACAAAAATCGCTAATTCATTTTTTAAATGTAATGAGAGAAAAAGTAAAGGCTAATCAATCATTCTTGTTTCTTGCTAGTGTATCTTTTGATATTTCCTTGTTAGAAATATGTCTTCCTTTAACGCAAGGTTCAAAAGTAGTAATTGCTACAGAGGACCAGTTTGCAACAAAAGAATTGGCTCTTTTAGTCAAAAAACATAAGGTGGATTTATGGGAATCAACGCCATCGCGAATGGAAGTGATTTTGAGTGATCCAGAAGGGGCAAATTTTCTAAAAGATTTAAAATCTATTTTATTAGCAGGAGAATCTTTTTCCATTGATTTGGTTGAAAAAATTCGTTGTATCAGTGAAGCAACAATTTTAAATATTTATGGTCCCACAGAAACAACCATTTGCGCAACAGTAAAAGACTTGAGCACTTCCAAAGAAGTTACGATTGGCAAACCTAACCCGAATTATCATTCCTATATATTGAATAAGTATGGCCAATTAAAACCATTTGGAATTCCCGGTGAACTCTGCATTGCTGGCGTAGCGGTAGCACGAGGGTATCTTGGTAAAAATAAACTGACAGATGAAAAGTTTGTACCGAGTCCTTTTGCGGCAGGGGAAATGATGTATCATACAGGTGATCTCGTTCGTTGGTTGCCTAATGGAGAACTTGAATATTTAGGTCGAATGGATCATCAAGTGAAAATTCGGGGGTATCGGATTGAATTAAGAGAAATCGAAACTCGATTAAGGGAATATCCAGAAATAAACCAGGCTATCGTTGTTGATCAAGTGTATGGAAATAGGAAATTATTAGCTGCCTACTATGTATCGGATAACAAGGTGTCTTTTGGTGAAATCAGAAAATATTTAAGTGATAAACTACCTGAGTTTATGATTCCTGAAAAAATGATTCAGGTAGAAGAGATTCCATTGAATCCAAATGGAAAAGTAGATAGAAAAAGATTGTTGGATATAACACAAACGGATTATGTATCAATTCCATACGTTGCTCCGCGCAATGAAATTGAACAAAAATTAGTGCGTGCATGGGAAAAAGTTATGGAGATTGAGGGAATCGGTATTCATGATAATTTTTTTGCATTAAAAGGAGAATCTATTAAAGCACTTCAGGTAATTAATTTATTAAGAAAAGACTGCTTAAAAATAAGTACAACAGATTTTTTTAAGCACCCCACAATCGCTCAATTGAGTTCTTGTGTAACGTTAGAGCATAAAGAGGAAAACCTTGAAAGTAGACCAACTCATGTTAAAGATTTGTCTAAGCCATTTTCCTTAACAGAAGTTCAGACAGCGTATATGATAGGACGGAATTCACAGTTTGAATTAAGCGGTATTTCACCTCAAACATATTTTGAATATGAAACAGCATTGGATATCAATCGTCTTTCAAAAAGTTTTCAAAAGGTAATTCATCGTCATCCAATGTTGCGAGCTGTAATTTTACCAGAGGGAAAACAGCAAATATTACAAAGCGTTCCTGATTACGAGATTGAAATAGTGAGTCTCATAGATTTAGATGATAGGAATCAACATGCTCGCTTACAAGAAGAGCGTTCTCGAATGACTAACCATGTATTCCCTTTGGGGCAATGGCCTTTGTTTGAATTGAAAGCTTTTCTTTTAAAAGAAGACACGTATTTATTATGTTTTCGATACGATGCTTTATTAATGGACGGAGCAAGCATGAACATTGTTGGACAGGATTTGTTGCATTATTATTATAAACCAAATCAAAAATTAGAATCTTTATCTTTTGATTTTCAAGATTATATGTTTATCTATGATGAAATGGAACAAAGCGAAGAATATAAAACAGCAAAAGATTATTGGACAAGTAAGCTTCCTGACTTTCCTTTTGCACCTTCTTTGCTGTTAAAAAAGGATCCAGCAGAGATTGCTACTCCTAACTTCCAATCACTTACAAAAATCCTGGATAATAAAAAATGGACAAAGCTACGAAAGTTAGCACAAGAGAAAGAGGTAACGCCTTCCGCTCTACTTTGTACAATATATGGTGATGTGTTGGCATATTGGAGTAATCAACGTCGATTAGCAATTAACTTGACTGTATTTAACCGTTATCCTGTTCATGATGAAGTAGAACAGATTGTTGGAGATTTCACATCACTTATTTTATTGGATGTTGATGTAAAACCAGAGCAAACTTTCTTTACTAGAGTAAAAGAAACGCAAGCTACTTTATTAGATGGCCTTGAACATCGTCATTACGATGGAGTTAACTTTATTCGAGATTTTACTCGATATCATCAAATGACGCCAAAAGCAGTTATGCCAATCGTTTTCACCTCGATGTTAGCAGGTGCAGGTGATTTCTCTTGGGAACAACTTGGTTCTCTTCGCTATATTCATGCTCGGACTCCACAAGTGTATTTGGATAATGTAGTAATTGAAAAAAATGGAGAGTTATTAATTAGCTGGAACTACGTTGAAGAGTTGTTTGATGTTGATGTAATAGAAGCAATGTTTTCCCAATTTGTTGACTTATTGGAACAATTGGTGAAACAAAGCGATATAACATCTTTGCAGATGAAAGAATCGGATCAAACTTTAATTAAGCAATACAATGAAACAACAGAAAAAATACCTTCAACTACTCTGTATCAATTATTTACAGACCAAGTAAAACGTACACCCGATGAAGTAGCAGTGGTATTTGAACAAGAATGGTTAACATACTCAGAACTTCATAAACGTTCTAATCAAATTGCCCACTTCTTAAAAGAGCAAGGTATTGGTCGAGGTGACAAAGTGGGTCTTTTAGCAAAAAGGCGAGTTGACACAATTGTTAATATGTTAGGTATTTTAAAATCAGGTGCCGCTTATGTTCCGATTGATCCCGATCATCCTTTAGATCGCCAAACATATATTTTAAAAAATAGCTCATGCAAGCTTTTATTAGAACCTAGTCTTTATGAAGAAAATCATTTGTCATTTTATACAACAGAAGATATGCCCGCTATTGCTGGTCCAGAAGATATTGCCTATATTATATACACTTCAGGAAGTACAGGAAAACCAAAAGGAGTAATTATTACTCACCAAGCGGTTACAAATACTATTCAAGACATAAATCAAAAATATGAGGTGAATGAAGATGATCGTATTATTGGTATCTCTTCCATGTGTTTTGACCTATCTGTATACGATATTTTCGGAGCTTTAAGCACAGGTGCAATGTTAATAATGATTCGTGATCCAAGAGACATGCAAGAATTAATCCGCACTGTCGAACGTAGAGGGATTACAATTTGGAATACAGTGCCTGCAATCATGGATTTGGCATTGGATCAAGTAGGTTCTCATTTTGAATATCCTTCTTTACGTTTAGTTTTACATAGTGGAGATTGGATTCCGCTTTCTTTACCAGAAAAAATAAAAAGACATTTTCCAATTGCAGAAGTAGTTTCACTAGGAGGGGCAACAGAAGCATCGATTTGGTCAATTTATTATCCGGTCAAACAGGTGGAATCACATTGGAATAGTATTCCATATGGGATGCCCTTGGCAAACCAAACGTATTATGTGTTGAACTATGAAAAGAAAATTTGCCCTGTTGGTGTAATTGGAGATTTATATATCGGGGGAGTGGGCCTTGCTAAAGGATATTTAAATGATGAAAAGAAAACAAATGAAGCGTTTGTGTCACATCCTGATTTTGGTCTTATATATAAAACAGGAGATTGTGGAAAAATGCATTCTGAGGGATATATTGAATTTTTAGGCCGCCAAGATTACCAAGTGAAAATTCAGGGATATCGAGTAGAGTTAGAAGAAATCTCTCATTGTCTTCTAACTTATAAACAAGTCGAACATGCTGTCGTAATTGATCAAACAGATGAGAACGGAATAAAATTTTTAGTTGCATATGTGGTAACTGAGCAAAATATTAGTACAACAGAACTACGAAAGCATTTGCGAGATCACTTGCCAGATTATATGATTCCTTCTTATTTTGTTTATTTAGACCAATTACCCCTGACTCCAAACGGGAAATTAGATAGAAAAGCGCTCCCTACTCCGGAGAAACAAACAAATGAAGTATTTATTGCCCCAAAAACTGAAATGGAAAAAATATTAACTAGTATTTGGCAAGAAGTACTCAAAATAGATCAAGTTGGAGTAAATGATCATTTCTTCGCCTTAGGTGGAGATTCGATAAAAGCGATTCAAGTGTCCGTTAGACTGTATCGACAAGGATTCGAGCTTGAACCAAAAAATCTATTTTCATTTCCTATATTAAGGGACATGGTTCAATTTGTTAAAAAGCTAGACCAGTTTTCAAGTTCACAAACAAATGATGTAAATATAATGAACGATAATAAAGCTATATTACTAAATGTTAAAGATAAACAACTTAATCAACATACACTTACCAAAATACAAGAAAAAATGCCGGATATAAAAATAGAACGTATTTATCCGTTAGCACCTTTCCAGGAAGTTATTTATGAGCATGCTACGAATGAACCTGATACAAATGCATATTTTGAACAAACAATTTGGGCACTTGAGGGGGAGCTGGATATTAAACTCTTTATTCAGTGTTTTCAACAATTAGTTGATCGTCATGATTCTTTAAGAACAATAATTGTGCAAGATGAACAAGCAAAACCTTGGCAAGCTGTTCTATATGATGTTCAAATAAATTCAGAAATAAAAAACTTAATTGAGATGACGAAACAAGAACAGCAAGAATTCCTAGATCAGTGGATGAATGAAAATTTAAGTCAAGGATTTAAAAATGGTGAACTTATGACCCGTCTCTGTATATTCCAACTAGGTAATAACGAGCATAAGGTAATTTGGAGTTCCCATCATCTATTATGTGATGGTTGGAGCGTTAGCATTTTGATAGACGAATTATTCCAGCTCTATGAAACAACAAATGCGGGAACTACGGCGGAGTTACCTATGGTAAAACCTTTTGAAACATTCATAGACTGGACTTTGGCACAAGATCATGAGAAAGCACGTCATTTTTGGCAGGATTATTTATCAGGATACAATCAGAAAATTAGTATTCCTAAAAAGAAAGTCCCATCTAAAAGTGAAGGGTTAAACTTCACTTTTATGGATTTAACATTAGAAAAGGATTTGACTAATCAGTTACAGACATTTGTAACTAAAAACAATATAACTATGAATACAGCACTACTAGCTGTATGGGGAATATTACTTGGCAAATTTAACGGAACGAGAGAAGTAGTATTGCCTAATCTAGTATCAGTCAGACCTCCCGAAGTAGAAGGAATTGAAAATATGTTCGGGCTGTTCACAAATGTTTTGCCTATTCGATTAGCATGGACAGAAACACAATCTTTTGTGGATTTCCTGCAAAAGGTACAACTAGAGACATTGAAATGTAATGAGTATGCATACTATTCATTTGTTGATATACAAAAGCAAAGTGAATTAAAAACTGAGTTGACTGACCATCTTTGGGTTTTTGAAAACTATCCAACTAATCCAGCAATCTTTTCTTCAAATGAAAACAGACATTTTGCTATCACGGATTACGAAGTTGTTGATGAGCCACATGTAAAGTATGGAATTATGTGCTTCCCTGAAGAAAAACTTACAATAAAGTTTGGATTTGATCAAACGGTATATGAAGCAGAGAAAATACAGGAAATATTAAATCACATCCATGGATTAATCAACATGATTCTTCAAAATCCAATACAAGCAATTGGTGATTACAAATTATAAAAAATGAAAAGGCGAGCAAGAACTCGCCTTTTTAAATAGAATAGGAGTAAATCAAATGACAAAAAACTTGCAGTTATCAGCCGAAGAGATGCGTCAGTTAGGATATCAAGCGGTTGACTTGATTGTTGATCATATGAATCATTTAAAAAGTAAACCAGTTTCAGAAACGATTGATAGTAATATTTTTACAGACAAGCTAATTGAAACGATTCCGGAAAACGGATCTAATCCAAAAGAATTACTTCATTTTCTTAATAACAATGTGTTTAATCAAATTACTCATGTGGATCATCCTCATTTTATGGCTTTTGTGCCAGGTCCTAATAATTATGTTGGTGTATTAGCAGATTTTTTAGCAAGTGGGTTTAATGTATTTCCTACAGCTTGGATAGTAGGTGCAGGTGCCGAACAAATTGAATTAACGACAATTAACTGGTTAAAATCAATGCCAGGATTCCCTGATTCAGCTGAAGGACTATTTGTCAGTGGTGGTTCCATGGCTAATTTGACTGCACTTACTGTAGCGAGACAGGTCAAGCTGAATAATGACATAGAAAATGCGATTGTTTATTTTTCTAACCAAACTCATTTTTCTGTAGATCGAGCACTTAAAGTATTAGGTTTTAAACAGCATCAAATTTGCCAAATTGAGACAGATGAAGACTTAAAAATTTCAGTTAGTACTTTAAGAAAACAAATAAAAGAAGATCGATTAAAAGGGAAAAAACCATTCTGTGTTATTGCTAATGCAGGGACAACGAATTGCGGAGCGGTGGACTCCCTCGATGAATTGGCTGATGTATGTGGTGATGAAGATATATGGCTACACGTGGATGGGGCTTATGGGGCTGCAGCAATTCTCAGTGAAAAAGGAAGGGAGTTATTAAGTGGAATTCATCGTGCCGATTCTTTAACGTTAGACCCGCATAAATGGCTTTTTCAGCCTTATGATGTTGGTTGTGTACTTATTCGAAATAGCCAATATTTAAGTGAAACATTCCGTATGATCCCAGAGTATATTAAGGATACAGAAACTAATATAGAAGAAAAAGTGAATTTTGGGGAGCGTGGAATTGAACTTTCTCGTAGATTTAGAGCATTAAAGGTATGGCTTTCTTTTAAAGCATTCGGAGTTACAGCTTTTCGTGAGGCAATTGATCATGGCATTATGCTAGCTGAACAAGTTGAAGAGTTTTTAAGGAAAGAAAAAGATTGGGAAGTAGTAACACCTGCCCAATTAGGAATTGTTACTTTTCGTTATATTCCATGTGAGCTAACATCTACAGATACAATTCATGAAATAAACAAAAAATTGGTGGAAGAAATTAATCAAAGAGGATTTGCTATGCTAAGTACGACTAAATTAAAAGAAAAAGTAGTAATTCGACTTTGCTCTATTAACCCAAGAACAACAAAAGAAGAAATACTTCAAATCATGATGAACATAAAAGCATTAGTAGAGGAAATAAACACATCGCCTAAACATCTTATATCTGTTTCTCAACCTTGATATATTAGGCGGATTTTACATATTAATAGCCGATTCTTATTTAGAATCGGCTATTATATTTAAATGATAAATACATATATACTATTTATAAGTGTTTCTCTTGTAATGGGATTAAGCCTCAACCTTGGATACTCGTTTGAAACCAGTCTTTATTGCTTGTACTATTTCGTTCACAGCATAAATAGATACATCGGTATTTGGATTTAACCCTTCAAACCAGTGATAGGCATTTGGATATAAATGAAACTCCACATCAACACCAGCTTGTGCTAGTTTGCTTACATAGGTTAATGTTTCGCTGCGGAATGGATCTAATTGACCAACAAATGTGTAAGTATACGGTAAGTCACTATAATCCTCAGCTCGAGAAGGTGCTGCATAGGCAGGGATTTGATCCGTTCCATACATTTCTCCTAAATACATTTTCCAGCCAGCTTCATTTGCCTTTTGGTTCCAAACAAATCCCTCTTTAATTTCATTCGCTGAAGGTGTATCATTTCTGTCATCAATCATTGGATATAGTGGCATTTGTAAACAAATTGAAGGATATTTTCGATCTCGTGCTAATAATGATAATGCTGCTGTTAGTCCACCGCCAGCGCTTACTCCTGCAACCCCAATTCGATTCGAATCAATGTTTAATGACTTTGCATTATCAGCAATCCATTTTAAAGCTGAATAACAATCCTCAATTGGTGCTGGGTAAGGGTGTTCAGGTGCTAAGCGGTAGTCTACAGACACAATCACACAGCTAGCTTCTTTTGCAAACCTCATACAAGTATCATCGTTATCATCTATAGACCCTAAGATATAACCTCCACCATGTATCCATAATAAGACAGGTAAAGATTCATGATTTGATTTTGGACGATAAATTCGTAATGGTAACGGATTATCATCAGGCCCAACAATGACTTTATCTGTTAAAGAAAGAGAGTCATCAACAACGGTAGGTGGTCTCATTTGAGCTATTCCTTCTCTAATTGATTGCAAATTTTCTGGGCGTAAATCGAGATCCGGAAACATCTCTAACCCTTGTAATAACTCTGGATTTACTCTAGTTTTCATTTTAGCACCTCTATTTGTAATTGTTTTCAAATAAATGAAGTGTATTCTAAGTAGTTTAATTGTGAAAGAACACCACAATTAAATTGTAAATTGGATATGTTATAACGGTCAACAGAATATTCGGAAATTAAAACCTTTCTCAAGAAGGAGTT
>NZ_JBNLYE010000139.1:0-10531 GCF_050172095.1 Bacillus sp. GMs2/2 | reverse complement strand
AGCACGTTTTGTGATATTCTTCACATTGTTTAGTTAAAAAATAAATGTTTACTTACCATGATGTAACATTAAATCACTAAGTTCTTCTTCAATGTGATTTAATTTCGCAACGCCTTCTTTCCATTTATGAATATAACGTGAAACCCCAACGAAAAACAAAACAATAATTGTGGAAAGAATAATACCATATACGATTGCTACAGTACTCATAGTTACACTTCCTTATAATTAGTAATGTGGTTATTAGTTATATTTTTATTATAAACCTTTTTCTTTTAAAATACTTCGATTTCAACTTTTTGTAACAAAATTGATTTTTCTAACATTTCATTAGTGAAAATGGCATATTTTTCACAAATTATACAAAACTTCACCATATGTACTATTACCATATGAGTTATATTATTAAATAGAATAAAGGGGATGATATACTATGACGACTTGGTTTATTGTAATGTTAGTTGTATTTGGAGCATTTAAAATTATCGTTTCTAGCCTTCCTAACACTGTTATTGAATCCATTATTAGCAAGTACGAAACACATCCAAAACTTGAAGAAGAGAATGTGACTATTACAATTCACGGAAATAACGTAGAAGGCGAACAGAAATCAAAAATTATTCATGATTTTAACGAAGGTTTATTTTTAGATCGCTATTATGCACCACCACACAATGAGGGTACGCCTTTAATTATCAATGCAAAACGTGGCAAAAAGAATTTTACATTTTATATTTATAGTCACGAGGAGCATGTTGATGTTGTAAAACAATATAAAAAGAAGGTAGTTGCTTATAGTTTACGCTCTAAAAACCTTCAAAATAGTGATATGTTCGTGTCAGCTGACTTAGCTTAATACTCATATATTAGAAAAAGGAATCCAAGAAATATGGATTCCTTTTTTTCTCATTTACTGAAAAATAAGCTCTGTCTTCAAACTATCTTTCGGTAACAACCAGCCTTTTTTCTCTAAACTCGCCATTAATAATTCCCTTTGTTTTGTCGCAATACTTTCTTCATTTGTTTTAAATGACACTTCTATTACGAAGTCATCTTCTAATTTTCCGGTATTACTTAATGGCCAAATTTCAATATTTGCTTTTATGTTTTCAAACTCTCCTGTATATCGTTTCATTAATACAGGACCGTAAATACGGGAATTCTTTAACATTTCCTCTCCCCAATTTGTATACAACCATTTGTTCATTTTCCCTGGTAATTTTTCTACTAACATGTTTTGAGCAGCTTGTTCATTTGGTAAATCAAGTATCCCATATCCTTTAGCGCTGTAACTTTTCTTATTTGAAATGCTTAATTTTTTCTTCTCAAATCCCCAATCTATTTCCGCCTCATAACTATCCGTATTACTATCGAATCCTTCTTTTTTAGCTACTTCTAGTGCATCTTGAATTACACCATTTGGAATAGGATATCTTTTTTTATATGTTAATTCAAAATCTTTACTAAATTCTTTCTTTCGAATTCTAGCAAACCAACCTTCCTCGCTTAAACTTTTATTCGCAGTATCTAAAAATTGCACTTGTATTCTTTCATATTTTGTACCAGCCTGGAAATGTTCTAGCACCTCTTGCTTCATCTCTTTGTTATCACCTAATACTTGTTCTGGCTTCAATAATAACTTTACTTCAAAACTAGGTTTCATTGGACTAGCTGCAAACCCTTCCTTAACGTTATAAAGGAAACAACAAAAGAAAATGCTTACGAATACAAATACTTTTTTCATATACCTATCCCCTTTACATTTCAAATGACTTCTATACGTTCCATTGCAAGTGAATGTACATTTTCATACCCTGCTGTACTTAGCTTTTGTTGTAATCGATCCGTATCCTCTTTCAAAGCGTGCACTAACACCGTATGTTCTGGTAATAATGTATTTAGCATCTCTTTAACGTCTCTTATACTTTGGTGTACTTTATACGGAACTCTCTTCACCCTACATGTACTCCTTACATGTTCTTTCATAACTTTTTCTGCAAAACTCCCTTTCGCAATATGCCCAGTAAAAATAACGGCATTCCGTTTTTCATTCCGAAGTTGTTCATAGTATAACTGTGCTCGTTTCGTTTGCATATTCGCATCACTCATTACAACTATTCCGTAACTATTTTGCATACTAATGTCATTATCCATCACTATTATGTTTCTTTTTAAACTCTCCATAATCCATTTAAGTTCTTCATTATTTTTTATCCAACCTTTATATATGAACATCTCTTCAAATCCAGCCAAAATTTCTTTATCTACTATAAGCGGAAATTCTTTATATCGTTCATATAAATACAATACTATATCTTGCGCCCTACCAAGTTGTGGCAGCGGTAATAATGCTATTCCTTCATTTTGCATAACTCGTTCAATTTCTGCACATAGATCGTCTAATCTTTCATTTTGCGAAACATCATCTGTGTGATAAGCGGCATCTACAATTGCAACTTTTATATTGTGGCCCAATTTCCCAGGTAAATTAGCTCGTAGTATATTAGACTCTGCTGAATAGTCGCCTGAATAAAATACGTATGTATTACACATATCAACTAAAAACCAAACAGCTCCTAATACATGCCCACTATACCCCCACTGAAACCGCAATGTAGGAGTAATTTGTATCCATTCATTTGGATTACTAATCTCATCAATACATACATAATTTAAATCTTTTATATGTTGGTCCCTATAAGGTAACTTCCACCCTTGCATCACATTATAGTTTCTCCATTTTTCATAATATAACGGCAGTTGCTCCTTCGTATAACGAGTCGTCCAAATTTTTTTCTTATATCCATACTTCGCCAATAAAGGTAAACCCATCGTATGATCTTCATGAATATGTGATAAAAATACCGCATCTAAAAATGGAACAACTTCTCCCTCTATTTTTGGATAACTATTCTCATATGATCGATTAATACCACAATCAAATACTATTTTCGTCTCTTTATTTTTTACAAAATAGCAGGAGCGACCGTACTCCCCTGCTCCTCCCCATACTTCCATTCTCATCATGCTACCCCTTTTCGTGTTTGCTCCATATGTTGCAGCAGTAATAAGCACATTGTTGTAAGTCCAACAGAAACAACGGCCATCGCCATTCCTATAGATACTTCACCCTGTTCAAATTGAGCAAAAATAAACGTTGCTGACGTTTCTACTGATGGAGGTAATACGAGAAGTGATGCTACTAACTCTCTTATTGAAATTGTAAATGTCATCGCCCATCCGGCAAGAATGCCTGGGATAATAAGAGGCAATATTATTTTTCTAAAAATATAAATATAATTTCCCGAAAAAATACTTCCTGCCTGTACGAGAGAATCATCAATTTGTCCGAGTGATGATTTTACATATTGCACCGTGTAAGGTAAAAACAGAATAACATACGTTATGATAACCATAATTGGTGTATTATAAATTGACATAGGCATATATGGTGAATTCCAAAATAGAATAAGACCTACAACCATAACGATTCCTGGTACCATATTCGGTAACATACCGCACATATCAAGCCATTTTTCAGAGTTTTTTTTCCCTTTTCGAATCATAAGTGCCAAAAAGACTCCAATAATTACCGCAATAATCGCTGTTACGAGTGAAAAAAGAAAACTATTCCATAAAGCCTCTAATCCCGGAGATCCCATTGTAAACAATGCCTCATAATGGCTTGTTGTAAAGTTATTTACATGTAAACCGCCGCCTCTTAATTTTGAAAAAGAAGCAATAAGTATAGAAAAGTATGGAATTCCAATTGATACGATTAATAAACCAATTACATACATCCATGCTACAACGCGCGTAAATATAGACAAAGTATATCTTTTAGATTTCACACCTTTTCCACTAACCATTGCATATGAATACTTTCGATTCAATACATTTTGCATATACCAAATGAGCATACAAGCACTAAGTAATAAAGAAGATAATGCTGTTGCACTACTGAAATCAATTGGCCAACTCGAAATAAATTTATGAATTTCTGATGTTAACACGTGGAATCCTATTCTACGTCCGAATGTAGCCGGTGTTCCAAATTCAGCAATCGTCTTTACGAAAATGAGTAAAGCACCCATTACATAACTTGATACTAATAACGACAATATTATTTTTCTTAAGCGATAGAAAAAACTTCCGCCATGAACTGCTGCAGCTTCTTCTTTACTACTCCCAATCTGAAGTAACGTGTTTTTCAGCATGAAATAAAGGAATGGGAATAAATGCAGACTCATAATTAAGACCATACCTCCTAAACTAAAAAACGATGATGAAACTGTCTTTAGCATCGGGAAAAATTGTTCAAAATAGCCGTTAGGTTGCATGAACAAAATCCAGCCCATCGATCCAATATACGGCGGTGTCATAAATGGAATCATAAAAACAATATCTAACTTACTATACTTTCCTACATCTGTTTTGCTCATAATAAATGCCAATGGAAATGCAAATATTGTAGCACCTATTACAACGAGTACACCTAGAAGCATCGAATTTAGAAAAATCCCCGCTAATCCACCACTCTGCATCACTTCAAAAGGCTTTAAAAAATTCCAACTGCTATTTTCATATACACTAGAAAATAAAATAAGAAAAAGTGGAATGACGATTAACATCGCGACAAGTAATAACGCTATCGTCATTCCAACTTGTCTTACTGATACGAATCGATTTACCATGGAATCACCATCTTATTGAAATACTTTCTTAAATTGTTTCCCTATTTCATCTTGCTCTTTCTCAACTGTTTTCCAATCAATATTTAATACTGGAATCTCTTCTACATTTGGTCTATTTTCAGCTTTTATATCTGTTCTACCAGGCAATAAATACGCTTTAGAAACTTGTTTTTGTACATCATCGGATAATAAATAATCAATAAACTCTTTTGCACCTTCAACATTTTTACTATCCTTCATAATCCCCGCTGCACGTGGGCTAATAACTGTTCCGCTTTTTGGATATACGATATCAACAGGTTCACCCTTTGCTTTTGCTCTATACGTCATATAATCAACACCCGCAATGACCATATCTTTCGCACCTGTTACAACTGGGTCTAACGCTTCCTGGTTTGCTCCTGCTACTGTAACTTCATTTTTCTTAAGCTGCTCAAATAAATTCCATCCATCTTGTCCATTCTTTTTCACGTATCCTGTTACAAAGTCTAAAGCTGAACCTGAAAGTGCTGGATCTGGAAGATTCACTTTCCCTTTCCATTCTCCTTTCGTTATATCGCTCCAATCTTCAGGCGCCGTCTTCACATTTTTTGTATTGTATACAATCCCTAATGCTGAAGCACTATACCCGAAATAATGGCCTTTATCATCTGACCATTCAGAACGCAGCTTATCAGCTTGTTTCGCCTCTTTATAAGCTAACGTTTGACCCTCTTTCTTTAATCCTTCCATCGCTGGTAAGGAAGCGAGTACGACAACGTCAACGACTGGATTTTTCTTTTCAGCTTCCATTCTCGCTAAAATTTTACCAGTTGTCCCTTGAAACATTTCCACCTTTATACCAGTTTTCTTTTCAAAGTCTTTTTGAATTTTTTCTGCTAACCCTTTTGGCCCTGCACTATATACAACAATTTTCTTTTCATTCATATTTTTACTTTTTGCATCTGCATTACCTGTCTTTGAACTACAACCTGTTACTACAGTAGAAAATAGTAAAGTACATACAAATAAAGACTTAAGCGAACTGAATTTCTTCATACGATTCTCCCCCTATATGATGAATACATTTTTTGGGTACATATAACGATACTGGTTTCCCGATGCTTAGCTTACTATTGTGATAGGCTGTCCAGATGCCTAAAGTCCCCATATTTACTTTCACTTCATAACGCTCTCCTACGTATGTAACGTGCTGAATTTCACCTGTATACATTTCGCACACATCATTTTTTGTCCAACTCACATGCTCTGGACGAATCATTTTTTCACCCTCTACAAGCCAATTCGCCTTACCAACAAATTTGGCAACAAATTCATGAGACGGTTTCACATAAATATCTTCCGGTGTTCCTTTTTGTAATACTTCTCCTTGTTTCATGACAATAATTTGGTCTGACATTGACATTGCTTCTGTTTGATCGTGAGTGACATACAGTGCAGTTAAACCAATGGAATGAACGATATCCATAAGCTCTATTCTCATTTCTTCTCGCAAAATTGCATCGAGTGCACTTAGCGGTTCATCAAACAAAATAAAATGAGGTTTTGTTACAATTGCTCTAGCGAATGCGACACGTTGTTGCTGTCCACCAGAAAGTTCGTGTGGATACCTTTTCTCCATACCTTGCAGGCGAACTCGCTTTATCGCATCCTCTACTTTTTCTCGTAAATGATTCGTTTGCTTTGTAGCTCTTAAACCAAATGCAACATTTTCAAAAACAGTCATGTGCGGCCATAAAGCAAAATCTTGAAATACCATACCGATATTCCGTTCATGAGGAGATGTCTTTATCTTTTTTGTAGCAGAATACATGCACTGGTCTCCAAAATATATTTCTCCCTTATCCGGTTCTTCAAGTCCTGCTATCATTCTAAGTAAAGTCGTTTTCCCACATCCCGAAGGTCCTAAAAGTGTAGTGAATTCCCCTTTTTTCATTACAATCTGCAACGGCTTTAACGCTTGTGTTTTTCCAAATGTTTTTTCTAATCCATTAATTTTAATATCCATCGTCTCACCTCTCTCCCCTCATTCTTAACCTGCTTTCATTCTATATGGAAGATTTATACTGAATGTTAATGCACTGTAAAGATTAAATTAAAAAACTTCTAATAAACTATTTATTTCTATAGATTTTTTCTATAGTTAAAATAAAAAAGGCGGCAATTCATAATGAATCTCTTAAAATTAGAAATTGTAGTACTTATTAAGAAATACCAAAAGCTTACAATCGTTGCAGAAAAACTTGGCGTTAAACAACCAACTATTACTTTTCATATAAAAAGCTTAGAAGAAGAACTCGGTGTGTCTTTATTCGAATTACGTTCTGGAAGGTATTTCTTAACAGAGGCTGGTGAGGCTTTGCACCATTATGCTTGTAAAATAGATGCACTTATGAAAGAAGCTAGACGTGTCACGCAAGAGTTTAAAGATTTTCATAAAGGTGCTATAACAATTGGCGCTAGTTATGTACCAGCGACTTATCTTTTGCCAGCAGTCGTTCATCAATTTCAATGTGAATTTCCCAATATAAAAATAACGCTACTAGTGAAAACAGCCCCTGAAATTCGAATGATGCTACAAAATCACGAAATCGATCTTGGGATAATTTCCGCTGCTCCATTTGATGAACCACTTTTAAAACAAACGAATATAATGCCCGATACACTTGTTCTTGCCTTTTCCAAAGAACATCATTTTTCAAAAAAAGACAATGTATCGTTACAAAATATAGAAAAGGAACGCATACTATTGCATCGTAACCCATCTACAACGAGAGATTTACTTACACAATGGACGTTAGCGCACAACATTACATTCCAATCAGAAATTGAATTAGATTCATTAGAAACGATGAAACAAATTTTAAAATATGGTAATGGAATTGCCTTGATTTCTAAACTTGCTATCGAACAAGAAATACAACGAAATGAGATATGCTATATACCAATCCCTGAATTTGAATTTCAGCGTAATATTTATACGATTCATCATGAGGACAGATGGAATTCTAAAATCATTTCTTTTTTATTACAGAGCATCACTTCATTTGCAACAAAAAATTAAAAGGCTGTCGTTATGCACGACAGCCTTTTAAACTATAAATCTATTTATTTTTCTTTGCCTCAATTTTTGCTTGCGCCTCTTCAGCCTTATCTAATGCTTCTGATACTTTCTTCTCTTTTTCTTTCACTTCATCTATACTATCGACAGCTTTAATAATTTTATCGATTCCCTCTTCTTCTACCTTTCTACGCTTTGCCACTCTTTCATTTACTTTCTCTTCCACATCTTTTGCTTTTTGAAGCATATTCTCTGCATTTGATGTTACAGCTTTTTCAAGTTCATCATCTTTTTTCTTTTGTAACACTTCATTTGCAATGTCTTTCGCTTCTAAATACTTACCGTCTTTTAATGCTGTTGCTCCCTGATCCATTTTCTCAGCAACTTCTTTATATGATTTCGCTTCATTTCCTGATTTCTCTTTTTCTGCTTTTTCGAACCACATTGTTGCATCACTATACTTTTCATCTTTCAATGATTGCATACCTGTTTCAATATATGTGTCATAATTGCTACATCCAGCCATTACGACTAATAGAAAAAGCATAACAAAACTTAATTTTTTCATGCTGTTGTCTCCTTTTCTTTGCAAGCTCACTTTACTTTAACATACATGAAAAAGAGTTTCAAAAACTAAAATACTAATTTAGTCATTTTTATAATGATAAGTCAAATTTTTATTATTTTTAAGCGGACACATCTAGTTGTTTTTTCGCCATATGTTGCTTTACTCCAACTAATACAACTAACAATAAACCTACGCCTAATGTCATCATAACAATGCTAGTTGGCAACATATCTAATAGTAGTCCATATACAATCATACCAAGTGGTGCGATTGCAGTCGCAATTGTTTCAAGTAGGCCAAACACACGCCCTAGGTAGTTCGGATCTGTCGTTTTTTGCATATGTACTTGCATTGGAATGTTTACAATCATAATTGCTATACCAGTTAACATCATAAAAGCAATATAGTAAATAAAACTTGCTACTTTTGGAATGGTAACTAACAACGGAAAGACTGTACATAAACTTAAACCTGCAAACAAAAACAGTCCAGTATAAATTGAACGAAACGGATTATTCACTTCTTTACGCACCGATAAAGCAATCGCACCAATTAACATCCCGACTGCTAACATTCCCTCTACAGTACCAAGTTGCTTTGAAGATAAATGTAATGTATGTACGATAATGTATGGAAGTGCAACGGTTAGACCACACGCAAAAAAGTTTACCCACAATGCTATTTTCATTAAACCATATATTTCATGTTTTCGTTTTATATATGAAAAACCTTCTTTTATACTCGTCAAGAAATGCTCTTTACTCTCAGCCACTTCTTTTTTATATAAATCAAATACAATAAATAATTGCAAAATAACCGCTAAAAAGAATGTAATGCTATTCAACAAAAAGAACGACTGAATTGAAAAGAAACCAAATACAACTCCGCCAATAATCGGCCCTAAAATATTTGATAAAGAAGCCGCCGTTTGATTTAAAGCACTCGCTTTTTGAATACGTCCTTCATCTACTAAACTCGGAATAGACGACGTTAATGCAACGGAATAAAAACTTGCACAAATTGATAATAATGCTGCTGAAATATAAATAAAAAGAAGTGATGGTCCAAATATAGTAGCAAGAATAAACATACTAAGCATCGTTAAACTACTTAATAAATCAGTACCAATGACAAGCCATTTTCGATTGACGCGATCTGCTACAGCACCAGCAATTGGACCACAGATCATCCTTGGAAGTGATCCGCAAACGAGCGTAGTTGCAAACCCCATCCCTGAACCAGTAGTCTTTAATACGTATAACCCCATTGCGAACGTATAAATACTTGCGCCTAATAAAGACGTCATTTTTCCAATCATCATTAAAATGATGTTTCTCGTTGCAATCTTCATTCTTGAATCATGTTGTCCTATACTTATATCTCCCATTTTTGACTCTCTCCCCTTAAAAGTTAAATTGTGTTAAACTTATTATATAATCAATTTTCCGATTTCCACAACATAAAGTTAAATATAATTTAACTTTTTAAATATAAAGGAGCAATAATATGGCAACTCTCGGCGAAAAAATTAAAACATTAAGAAAAGAAAAAAAGCTTACACAAACAGAGCTGGTAGGTTCGGAACTGACAAAAAGTATGCTTAGTCAAATTGAAAATGGAAAAGCTACACCTTCTATGAAAACATTACAATATATTGCTGAAAAACTTGAATGTGAAATGAGCTTTTTATTAGAAGAAGATGAAGGAGAAATTGTAGAACTCATTCAAAAAATGGAGCCATTAATAAAAGCAAAGAAATGCGATGAAGTATACAAAACTTTACTACCTATCGTTCAAACAGAGCTACCTTCTACTTTAAATACAGCTCGCTTATATAAACAGTTCCTAACAGGAGCAGTTATTATAAACGATTATCATATTGAATATTACGTTGAAACTGCTGTTTCTATATTTGAAAAATATACTTTATATCGAGAAAGCACTGAAACGAAACTACTGTTTTACTATATGCTCTTCAAACGTAAAAAATATAAAGAATGTTTACAGATGATTGCTACAATTCGTGATGAATATAAAGCAAAGAATTTAGAAATGGATCTGATTACACATATACAACTATACTTAAAAGAAGCCATTATTTTACTCGCATACGGCAATTATGAAAAATGTGAAAAAGTCATTTTAGATGCACTTGCATTTTCAAAAAAGCATCAAGTGTATTATAAAACAGATGAATTTTACCGGATT
>NZ_JBNLYE010000138.1:0-10628 GCF_050172095.1 Bacillus sp. GMs2/2 | reverse complement strand
TGGGTGAAATTATTATTGATATCATTACTATTAAAAGAATATATTAAATTTCGCCCTAAAAACAGTATACATGTACAAACCCCTACTGTTGCTATGATTGCTAGTCGTGAAGATGAAATAAAGAACTTCAAAGCTCAAACTTACTTGGCAAGATGCAAATGGCAATAGCCGTAGTTTTAATAAAGAAAAAATCGATGGTATTGTAAAAAGTTTAGATAAACAAAATGCTACTGTTGTGGAAATTGATAAGAAACAGAAGAAGTCATTCTCTCCTGGTCTTTACGATTTAACTGAATTGCAACGTGATGCAAATAAAAAGTTCGGTTACTCTGCTAAAGAAACATTAAATATTATGCAAAAATTGTATGAACAGCATAAAGTACTAACGTACCCTCGTACAGATTCACGCTACATTTCATCTGATATCGTCGGAACACTTCCAGAACGTCTAAAAGCATGTGGTGTTGGAGAATACCGTCCCTTCGCACATAAAGTATTACAAAAGCCTATCAAACCTAACAAATCATTTGTTGATGATAGTAAAGTAAGCGATCATCATGCGATTATTCCAACAGAAGGATATGTTAACTTCGCAGCATTCACAGATAAAGAACGCAAAATTTATGATTTAGTTGTAAAACGTTTCTTAGCTGTTTTATTCCCAGCATTCGAATACGAACAACTAACGTTACGCACAAAGGTCGGCAATGAAACATTCATTGCACGCGGAAAAACGATTTTACATGCTGGTTGGAAGGAAGTATACGAAAATCGATTTGAAGACGATGATGTAACTGATGACGTAAAAGAGCAGATTCTACCTCACATTGAAAAGGGCGATACATTAACTGTAAAGTTACTTATGCAAACATCAGGTCAAACGAAAGCACCTGCACGCTTTAATGAAGCAACTTTACTTTCAGCAATGGAGAATCCTACAAAATATATGGATACGCAAAATAAACAACTTGCTGATACGTTAAAATCAACTGGTGGATTAGGTACTGTAGCGACACGTGCAGATATTATCGACAAACTTTTCAATTCTTTCTTAATTGAAAAACGTGGTAAAGATATTCACATTACATCAAAAGGTCGTCAATTACTTGATTTAGTACCAGAAGAATTAAAATCACCTACACTAACTGGTGAGTGGGAACAAAAACTTGAAGCAATTGCAAAAGGAAAATTAAAGAAAGAAGTATTCATTTCGGAAATGAAGAACTATACGAAAGAAATTGTTTCTGAAATTAAATCGAGTGATAAGAAATATAAACATGACAACATTTCAACGAAGTCTTGTCCAGATTGCGGTAAACCAATGCTAGAAGTAAATGGAAAAAAGGGAAAAATGCTCGTATGCCAAGACCGTGAATGTGGTCATCGTAAAAATGTATCTCGTACAACAAATGCTCGCTGTCCGCAATGTAAAAAGAAACTAGAATTACGTGGTGAGGGTGCAGGCCAAATTTTCGCATGTAAATGTGGCTATCGCGAGAAATTATCAACATTCCAAGAGCGACGTAAAAAAGAATCTGGAAACAAAGCCGATAAACGCGACGTTCAAAAATATATGAAACAACAGAAAAAAGAAGAAGAACCATTAAATAACCCATTCGCGGAAGCATTAAAAAAATTAAAATTTGATTAAACAAAAAGGTTCCTACCTCTATCGGTAGGAACCTTTTATTTTAGTGAATGATTTTACTTCCTTTTGCATTCTCAACAAATTTTTCACTTGATTTGTTAATTGGTGTTTTCAGTAATAACGCAGCAACAATCATAACTACTACGAAAACACTTAACACAAGTAAATCTCTTATTACGATATCCCAAAGCATTCCGCCTACCGTTTCACGAATTGCACTAATTGCGTATGTGAACGGTAAGAACGGATAAATTGCTTGGAAGAATTTCGGTGTCATTTGAATTGGGAATGTTCCGCCCGACCCTGCTACTTGTAGTACAAGTAAAATGATCGCCATCGATTTCCCAACGTTTCCGAAAATAGAAACGAGTGAGTATACGATACAAACGAAGACTCCACCAATAAATAAACTAAATAACACAAACCAGAACTTATCGACTACGTACGTACCGAGTAAGAATATATCTCCCATCGATACGATAAACGCTTGTGAAAGACCTATCGTTAAGAATGTTAATAAACGTCCGAAGTAAATTTCATGGCTCTTATAATTCGCGCCCTCTTCGTGTACTTCTACCGTTAATAATGAAACCATTAATAATGCGCCTACCCATAATGCAAGCACTGTATAGAATGGTGACATCGCTGAACCGTAGTTCGGCATCGCAAATAATTTATTTTCTTTTAAATTTACTGGATTCGCAAAGTAATCACTTTGCTTTTCAACATCATTTTTCAATAAGCGTATAATGTCTTTTAAATCCTCTTCAGATTCAAAATCACGAATTTTATCTGCTAATTCTTTAATCTTTTTCTCAGTAGCTGGCATTTCAGCTTTAATGTCTGCTAATTTCTTTTTACCATCTACTAAACCTTTTGATGAATCTTCTAGTAATTTTTTAACATCTGGAAGCTTTTTGTCTGCCTCTTTTAAAATTTGAGATGTGTTTTTAGACATCTCTTTTGTGCGAGCAATTGCTGCATTGAAATTTGGAGTGATTTCTGAGTCATATTTAGCTAAAATGTCACCAATTTGGCCCGAAACACTTTTAGACACTTGATTAATACTTTCAATAACATCAGCTGCTGGTTTTTGACCTTTATTAATAGCGTCAATTCCTTTATCAGTTAAATCCATTCCTTTTTGCAAACCATCTTTTGCTTTATTTAACTTAGAAATTGTACCATTAAGGTTTTTATCACTATTCACATCAGCTAACACTTTATTTGTACTTTCCAGAACTGGAATCATGTCATTAACTAAATTCCAACTTGCTTTGAACTGCCCATTCAAATCATTTAAGGCTACTTTTGTAGAATCTAATCCGTTAACACCTTTGTTACTTAAGTCTTCTCTTGCTTTTTCAAGCTCTGTTTTTAATCTGCTGTAATCATTTACAGCTTTATCATATTTCTCTCTACCATTGTCTAACGCTTCATTTGTTTGGTTTACTAACTCATTTGCCTTTTTGATATCTTGATTTAAATTACCTCTTAGTTGCTGCGCATCTTCTTTTACATTCTCAGCTTTGTTTTTCAATTGCTCAGCTGTGCTTACTGCTTTTTCGAAATCTGCTACAAACGTCGCATTATAATCTGCTTCTGCTTGATTTACCAAGTTATTTATTGTATCCAATTTTTTATTAGCAGCATCTCTTACATCTTGCTTCACTTCTTGCCCTGTACCAATAATATTGGCAATATCTTTAACGCCACCATTTGCATTTTCAATAGCTGATTTAAGATTTGTTAATCTTTCTATTCTCTTTTGGAAGAATTCTTTTCCAAAATCAGTTGATGCAGAATCTTTAAATTTAGTAAAGACATCAATTAAATATGAAACACTATCTGCTCGACCTTGCAGCGTCTCAGAAACCTTATTAAGATCTTGTTTCGCTTTTTCTGGATCAAAATTACCATTTTGCAACCCATTTATAACGCCTTGTGCATAAGTTGTTCCGACACGTATTGAACTAAAAACATTATTTACAGTTTGATTAATATTTTTAGCAATGTTTTTATACCCCTCACCATTCACTTGCGGTAACGCTGGAATTTCTGGTATTTGTGGTACTTGCGGAATAGTTATATTAGGCAACACTGGGAATTTAGCTGGATCTGGAAGTGCCAGATTGAAATCCAATGATGGATTCTTTAAGAAATCCGTAATTGCCGCCGCACCATCTAAACCTTTTTGCATTACCATTAAATTATTCTTAATAGTTTCTGGGGCACGTTGCAATGTTTCATCATTTCTCGCAAAGAATTTATCTAAATTCCCTAACGCTTCTTGCCCATCATTCATAATACTCTCTACAACTGGCAACTCTTTTTGCGCTACTTTCACAACATCTTCTGCTCGAGTTGCATCATCTAACGCCTTATCCATAAGTGTATTCATTTCTGGGAACTGCGCTTCTAGCTTAAAGACAAGATCTTTTACTTTCTCGATACTTGGTAAGTTTGTTTCTAAATCGATTCCAAGGTCATTGAAAATTTTAAAAATCTCACCGTTTGCTGTTTTTACAAAGTTTTTACTAATTTCTTCTGTAATACCTGATGCACCTTTTGCTGTAATCTTCGGTGCAATCGCGTTTACTTTCTCATTTACATAGTAATCCAGTTCTGGTTTTTTCGGATTTTCATCCAGAACAGTTGCGATTTTTTCAGAGAAGTCTTTTGGAATCGTAATACTTGCATAATAATCCCCACGCTCAACTCCGTAAATTGCTTGTTTTTCATCTACAAATTTCCAGCCAAGATTTTTGTTTTTCTTAAGGGAGTCTACAATCTCTTTCCCGATATTAATATCTTTCCCTCTTAAATTAGAACCTGCATCTTGGTTAGAAACTGCAATGGGAACCTCTTTTGTATTTCCATATGGATCCCAAGAAGCTTTAATGTTAAACCATGCATATAACGATGGTAAAATCATTAATCCTAAAACAATAACAATTGCAGCCCAATGTTTGGCTACATTCCGTAAATCTGTCTTATAAATACGCCAAATTTGTTTCATAGAAGTTATCACCTAATTATATATTTTTCCTTCTTTAGAAAATGATACATGCATTTTGCAATTATATCACTTTCTACATCGTGTATTAACCAAAAACGTACTATTTTTTCCCATTAACTTTCACTTACTTCATTATATAACGAAGTGAGTCAAAGTATGAATACAAAATGACCAAATCGGTTTTACATTCAATAATAACAAATATATATGAAATGTCATAAAAAATACAAGTATTTTCTCTTGGAAATACTTGTATTCCTAAAAAAAATCCTCACAGCTTTTATTCTCTGTGAGGATTTCTTCTATTATATATCCAATTGAACCTCTACACCGAAATGATCTGAAATTACATTTCTGTTTGTACCATTAAAAATAACTTTTGAAGAATGAACTTTTTTACTTTGGTTACACAATATTAGATCGATTCGCAAATTATGTTTATTTTCATCCCAACCAGCAATCTCACCTTGGACAGTCGTTCCTTCATCCTTCTCTATTGCTAATTCATATGTGTCATACAACCCTTTTTGCATCATATACTCATAACCTTCGCCTTCCAACCGAGCATTGTTATTAAAATCCCCCATTAAGAAGGCGAGCTTATTGCTATCTACACGCTCCATCAAACGATCAACTTGACCTTTGAATGACTCTTCTTCATCATTCCACCAACCGAGATGGCAAGAGTAAAACGTTATATCCTTACCATTATAAGCAATTGTTGTACTTACAATTTTACGTGTTTTCCAATACGTTGTATCCTCGTTTTCTGAAATGAAGAACGTATCTTCTTTTATAATATGATGCTTCGTTATAATCGCTAATCCTTCTTCATACACGTCATAACCAATATGAGAGAAATCCCAAGTAATATTGTAATCTTTTACATGTAGCGCTTTTAACTCTTCTAATAGTAAAAGTCCAAAATTATCTTCTTTCTTGTTACCGCATACATTTTCAGCTTGTATGGACTGACTTACTTCTTGCAATGCGATGACATCGTACTCTTCTTCTTGAATTACTTTAGCAAGGTATTGTATCTTTTCTATTTGATTCTCTTCTTGCCAAGAATGACAGTTTAAAGTTAGCAATTTCATATTATTACGCACCTAACATATCTTGAATGTCTGACTTTAATACGTCAGCTTTCGGACCATATACCGCTTGTACACCTTTATCTTTTACAATAAGCCCTAGAGCACCATTTTGTTTCCACTGTGCTTCTGGTGCAACAACATCTAAATCTTTTACTGTTACACGTAAGCGCGTCATACAAGCATCTACGTCAGCAATATTTTCTTTTCCACCTAATAAATCGATAACTTTTGTTGCTAGTGAACCGTCTTGTACATTTCCTGTTCCTTCTGATGCCTCATCTTCATTATCAATATAGTTACCTGCACGCCCTGGTGTTGGTAAATTGAATTTTTTAATTAAGAAATTAAATAGTGTAAAGTTAAGACCGAAGAACACTAATGAAACAATAACAAAGTTGATTAAGTCTCTTGTTAAACCTGCGTTAACCATCATTGGTGTACGAGTAATTAACTCAATAAATCCAAATGCATGAACACGTAAGTTAATTAAATCAGCTAGCGCGAATGCAAGTCCTGTTGTAATAGCATATACAACATATAATACTGGAGCAATAAACATGAACATGAATTCAATTGGTTCTGTTACACCTGTTAAGAATACTGCTAATGCTGCTGATAAAAACATTGGTTTATATTTTGCACGCTTTTCTTTATCCACGTTACGGAACATCGCAAATGCAATCCCCATTAACGCTGCTGTTGAGCCGATAACTTGTCCAGCTTTGAAACGAGCTGGTACAACGTTATTTAATAAATCGTTATATGCCTTCGTATCTCCATTTGCTAGTAAATTATTTAAATCTGTAATCCATGCAAGCCATAATGGATCTTGTCCTGCTACAACTTGTCCAACTTTTGAACCAGTTAACATCGTATATGTTCCGCCTAGCTCTGTATAGTTCATCGGAATCGTTAACATATGGTGTAAACCAAATGGTAATAATAAACGCTCTAACGTTCCATATACAAACGGTGCAACAACTGGTGCGCTATCTTTTGAAGCTGCAATCCAGCGACCAAATTCATTTAACCCACTTTGGATGAATGGCCATAGAAGTGATAATACAATCGCAGTAACTGTAGACCAAAGAATTACAACGAATGGTACAAATCGTTTTCCATTAAAGAATGCTAATGCCTGTGGCAGTTTATTATAGTTATAATATTTGTTATATAAAGTAGCTCCTAAGAAACCTGTGATGATCCCTACGAACACTCCCATGTTTAATGCAGGTGCACCAAGTACAGAAGTAAAGTAATCTTTTACAATTAAATCTCCCGCTATTACTGAAGAAACTTTCGCTTTTGAATCCGCTAACATTTCAGCGTTTACGCCAAATATAGCTCCTGTAATTCGGTTTGTTAAGACGAATGCTAATAGCGCTGCAAATGCACCACCCGCGCGATCTTTCGCCCAAGATCCCCCAATTGCTACTGCGAATAAGATGTGTAGATTTGTAATGATTGCCCAACCGATGTCTTCCATTACGCGAGCGATTGTATGAACTGCGTTAACATCCCCAGCAGACATACCAATTAACTTACCGATGGAAATCATTAAACCAGCTGCTGGCATTACGGCTACAACAACTAATAAAGCTTTCCCGAACTTTTGCCAAAAATCAAAAGACGTAATTTTCATCTGTTCTTCCTCCCCTTTATTTATAACAACATAATGATTTAAATTATAATTTCTGTCCCTTTTATGAAAACGATTCCTCATATCATTTTTCTTTTTACGCAACCGTTTTCATAAATCTATTTTAATAAAAGCGTTTTCACTTTGCAATAGAAATTTATTTTTTTTCATAAAAAAAGATGCTCAAAGAGCATCCTTTTTTATTATGAAATGCGATAAACCCTTGTTTCATAAGGTTTTAAAGCAATTGTTGTTACTTCTTCATGTTCCGCAACTTCATAGTTATTTAAAAGCAAACGTTTGCGTTCTAGTGCAAATGAACCCTCATTATACACAGCTTCCTCTTTTGAGATATTACTAATTACAATGACTTTTTCATCCTGTAACGTACGTGTATATGCATAAATTTGTGGATCGTCTTCTAAAAGTAAATCATACGTACCATAGTTCAGTACATCGTGCTCTTTTTTCAGGGCAATCATTTTCTTATAGAAATTGAAAATAGACTTTTCTTCATTTTTTTGCTTTTCAACATTAATTTCTTTGTAATTTGGATTCATGCTAAACCAAGGTGTACTTGTTGTGAAACCAGCATTCATCTCATCATTCCACTGCATAGGTGTACGTGAATTATCGCGGCAAGAAGCCCATATAATCTCCATCATATCTTGATGTGGTACGCCCTCTGCAATTTTCTCGCGATATAAATTTTTAATTGCTACATCATCGTAATCTTCAATATTTGGTAACTGAACATTTGTCATACCAATTTCTTGGCCTTGATAAATAAACGGTGTACCGTGCATAAAGAAATACATCGCCCCTAGAGCGGTTGCACTTTCACGCCAATATTGTTTATCATCTCCCCATGTTGAAACGATACGTGGTTTATCGTGATTCTCAATATATAAAGCGTTCCATCCTTTATTTTCTAATCCTTTTTGCCATTTCGTTAATACTTTTTTCAATCCTACAACATCAAGGTCTTTCTTCTTCTCTGCATCCCATAAACTTAAATGTTCAAATTGGAATACCATATTGAACTTACCTTGCTCTTCTCCAACCCATAGCTCAGCATCTTCAATCTTAACACCATTTGCTTCACCAACAGTCATAATATCGTACTTAGAGAATGTATTTTCTTTTAGCTCTTCTAATAAAGGTTGAATACCTTTCACATTCATATGTTTATCAAAAGATGGCACATATTTTAACTCTTTTGGATTTGGCATATCCTTGAGGCCTTCTTCTTTTTTAATATGACTGATCGCATCAACGCGGAAACCATCAATACCTTTATCAAGCCACCAATTAACCGTATCATATAGTACTTCGCGAACTTCTTTATTCTCCCAGTTCAAATCTGGTTGTTTACGTGAGAATAGATGTAAATAATATTGTTCTGTTTCTTCATCATATTCCCATGCCGAACCATTAAAAATACTTTCCCAGTTGTTTGGCTCCGCACCATCTTTACCATCATGCCAAATATACCAATCACGCTTCGGATTATCTTTAGATGAACGTGATTCAATAAACCATGGATGTTCATCACTCGTATGATTAATAACTAAATCAATAATTAGCTTCATATCACGCTTATGAACTTCATCTAGTAAAGCATCAAAGTCTGCCATTGTACCAAACTCATCCATAATATCTTGATAATCACTAATATCATAACCATTATCATCATTAGGCGATTTATACATTGGACAAATCCAAATTACATCTATACCTAAATCTTTTAAATAATCCAGTTTCGCAATAATACCTTGTAAATCTCCAATACCATCTCCATTTGAATCCATAAAGCTACGTGGATAAATTTGATAAGCAACCGCTTCTTTCCACCATGTCTTATTCATAGTCATTCTCTCCTTTTGCATCCCATCGGAATTTTATGCAAACGTTTTCGTAACACTATCATAACAAAATATGAACAGTTTGCAACTGTTTTCATTGAACTCTATGTAGATTCTTTATTCTTATGCTTTATTTATTTCTCACAAAGGTAAATCTCATTCTTCACCTCTTCTTGAAACTGGTAGCCCCTCTCTCTTTATAGAAGAAGTTCCTTATATAAAGGCTGTTGAACTTTTTAATGGCGGTAACATCCCTGAAAATTTCAAGCGCTCTGGTTCCTATGTCTATAAACCTATTCCCCTTAAAGGCATTCAAATCATGCAATACTTTCTTTCTCATGCACCAAATAAAGATGCTAGTATTTGGCATCAATCGCCCATAGGTGCTGTTGAAAATATTTCGCCGAATGAAACGGCTTATTTTCATCGTAAAGCAATTATTGCTCAAGAATACATTACCTCTTGGAAATGCGATGATGAAGAAAATCGAAATATACGCTGGGTTAAAGGTTTACGAGAAAACTTAGATCCTTATACATTAGGTGACTATGTGAACTGGCCCGATATCGACATTAAAAATTGGCAAACTAGTTATTATGGCTCTAACTTTCACAGATTACGTAAAGTAAAAATCATGTATGATCCTTGTGATGTTTTTCATTTCCAACAAAGTATCCCTCCTTTTCATACGTGAAAAAAGGGGATAACATAAAAAAATCACCCAATATACCGTTACCTCGCAGTATGTTGGATGATTCAAGTTGATTTTCTATATCGTTTCAAATTCTTGCTCCTACTCATAAACTTTTACTTACAGATTAATTGTATTTCGTATCATTTTCATGCAATGAATGTAATTTAATATTTGGTACTTTATCTTTTTCAATACCTCTATTATAAGAAACAGGAACTTGAAATTCGAATTGCTTTGTCTCATGTTTTTGTAAATAGACTGGTTTCGGTACTGGATAGCTTTTTGAATTCTCGTTTGCATTATCGTATAAAACAACTTTTAATGCTTGTGAATGATTACGATAATTTTTTAAAGTAACAATGCACTTCGGTTGGATATTCTCTCCATTTTTCTCCATTCTACACTGGCTATCTTCTTTTTTATATTCTATTGCTTCTACCCCTGTTTTTCCTGCGTAGTACCATGTTTTATTCAATGTCTGGAGGATTGTATTTAAAATAAACGGCATCATTACAATCAAAATACTAATGCCTACTACTTTTATCTTATTCGGTTTTCTAAATGTACTAGACTCCTTTTTTCCTAGCCATTTTAAAAATAATATAAATGCAATTACATGTAGTATGAAAGAAACAATCAATATATTTGAGACTTTATAATCCATAT
>NZ_JBNLYE010000137.1:0-10657 GCF_050172095.1 Bacillus sp. GMs2/2 | reverse complement strand
AAAATCGTTGGTATAATTTCATTTACCGACATGTATATATATGATTTACCGAAAACAAACAGGGATGTCACTCAGTCAAAAAAGTGACATCCCTGTTTTTAATTCTCAGCAGAATAAATAATATCTAAATTCCCGTTTTGATCGGTTTTGAAAATCGGGGCAATTTGCTCTTCTTGCTCTTCGACCGAAACAAGTTTTCGAGCACGATCTATAATTCGAACAAGCATCGCGTAATCTTCTTCGATTGCTTGTTGTTTTTTTGTGAGTACCGCTAATTTCGTTTCAAGTTCATGATTCGTTTTTTGCAGAGAAGTGAGCTGAGCTTGTAATACATCATTTTCAGTTTGCAACTTTGCGAGTGAAGGGTTATTATGCTCCAAGTTTTGCAAAAATGAGATGACATTTTGCATCGTAAGTTCTTGTTTACTTGGCGTAATATCTTCAGAAAACTCAGCATCGATTACGAGTTGTTTCGTTTTCGTGAACTGATTTTTTTCTATTTTAGCTTCGGAGCGCTTTAATTCTTTACGTTGTTTCTTCGCAAGCTGCACAGCATCTTCGTAATTCGGCCTTACTTCAGCATTCCATCTAAAGCCGCAAGCTGCTGAAGTCCGGTTCAACGTATCGCCGACTTCATCAAATGCTTTTATTTGTGTACTTCCGCTGCGAATATGTCGTAAAACAGTTTCTGCTAAAAGGAGATCATCTTCTTTTGTCCATGCATCTTGACGTGTTTTCATAAGCGAAGCCTCCATAATGGTGACGTTTTCGTTTATGTTACCCTTTATTTTTCGTTTTATTCGAAGTTTGTAATCTTTCATAAACAGTAGAAAGGGCTTGCTCAAATTTCCCTGTCGTTTTCGGTTTATAATATTGCTTGTTTTTTATTTTATCAGGTAAGTATTGTTGCCTTACCCAGCCATTTGGATGGTCGTGTGGATATAAATATCCAATGCCTCTTCCAAGTGATTCTGCGCCTTTGTAATGACTATCTTTTAAATGGCTTGGAATGTCACCTGTTTGACCGTTGCGTAAATCGTGTAATGCAGCATCAAGTGCTTTATAAGCTGAATTTGATTTTGGTGATAAGCATAGCTCGATAACGGCATTTGCAAGTGGGATGCGTGCTTCTGGGAATCCAACTCGTTCAGCTGATTCAATTGCAGCTAGTGTACGTGGTCCAGCTTGTGGGCTAGCAAGTCCAATATCTTCATAAGCCATAATAAGAAGGCGTCTGCCAATACTTTGTAAATCACCTGCTTCAATAAGGCGTGCTAAATAATGGAGCGCTGCATTTACATCACTTCCGCGCACTGATTTTTGAAATGCTGATAATACGTCATAATGAGCATCGCCGCCTTTGTCGTGAACGAAGCTCTTCTTTTGTAAGCATTCTTCCGCAATCTCGAGTGTGATTTCAGCCGCTTGATCGTCTGTAGTAAAGCTAGATAATACAGCAAGCTCAAGTGCGTTATAAGCGGAACGCATATCACCACCAGAGGCATTTGCAAAGTGATGTAGTGCTTCATCTGTTACCGTTACAGCATATTCTCCAAGGCCTTTTTCTTTATCTTCTAAAGCTCTTTTCAACCCAATTAAAATATCATCTTCTGTTAGTGCGTGTAATTCGAAAATTTGACACCTGCTTCGAATAGCGGAGTTTATTGCATGGAATGGATTACTTGTCGTTGCACCAATTAAAGTAAGAAGTCCGCTTTCTAAGTGAGGTAATAGAAAGTCTTGCTTTGCTTTATCTAGACGGTGAACTTCATCTAAAATTAAAACGAGGTGTCGATGCATCTTCGCTTCTTGCACGACAACTTCCATATCTTTTTTATTGTGAGTAACAGCGTTCAATAGACGAAACGGGGTACCGGTACTTCCAGCAATTGCACTGGCAATGGATGTTTTTCCTGTACCTGGAGGACCGTATAAAATCATAGATTGAAAATGATTGGCTTGGACCATTCGCCATAAAATCTTTCCTTCACCAACTAAATGTTGTTGCCCAATAATTTCTTGAATATTTGTAGGGCGCATTCGATGTGCGAGTGGTTGTTTCATTTGGACCGTCTCCCTTAATATATAATCTCGTTCTATCGTATCATTTTTTTCTACGAAATTTGAAATAGGATGCTGTTTTATGGGAAAAATAAAGGGTAATATTTTCATTTTTCTTTCAATTGTAATAATTCCCGAGTTTTTCAATGTGATTTTATGTTATCATTTTGATACACAAGTTGAAATTTCTTATAATACTATATTATGCTATAATTTCATAGGATTTTAAATTGTGTTCTTTTTATAAATAAGATATAACCAATAGAAGTGAAAATTTGAAAAGAGGTGCAAAATAGATGAAAATTTCAACGAAAGGCCGCTATGGCTTAACAATTATGATTGATCTTGCAAAAAAGTTTGGTGAAGGTCCGATTTCATTAAAATCAATTGCGCAGGCGCATGACTTATCCGAGCATTACTTAGAGCAATTAATTTCACCACTTCGTAACGCTCGTCTTGTAAAGAGTACGCGCGGGGCATATGGCGGATATGTATTATCTGATCAACCGGCTAACATTACAGCTGGGGATGTAATCCGTGTATTAGAGGGACCGATTAGTGTTGTAGAAATGATAGAAGAAGAAGAGCCAGCGCAGCGCCAGTTATGGATGCGTGTTCGTGATGCGGTGCAAGAAGTGTTAGATAGTACAACGTTAGAAGATTTAGTACGTTATGAGGAAGAAAATCACGGGGGCTATATGTTTTACATTTAATTCCTTGTGAAACGATTTGGAAAGAAGGAGATTTAATGGAACGCATTTACTTAGATCATGCTGCGACATCTCCGACTCACCCAGAAGTGGTCGAAAAGATGATTCCATATATGACAGAAATATTCGGGAACCCGTCTAGTATTCACTTTTATGGACGTCAAACTCGTCACACAGTAGATGAGGCGAGAAGAGTGTGTGCACGCAGCATTCATGCGAATCCGAATGAAATTATATTTACGAGCGGTGGTACAGAAGCTGATAATTTAGCGCTTATCGGTGTAGCACGTGCGAACCGTCATAAAGGTAACCACATTATAACGACGCAAATTGAACATCATGCGATTTTGCATACGTGCGAATTGTTAGAGCGTGAAGGGTTTGAAGTGACATATTTACCTGTCGATGAAACAGGGCGCATTCAAGTTTCTGACATACAAAAGGCATTAACAGAAGAGACGATTCTTGTATCTGTTATGTTTGGGAATAATGAAGTAGGGACGATGCAACCGATTGTGGAAATAGGAAAGCTGTTAAAAGAGCATCAAGCGTATTTCCATACAGATGCGGTACAAGCTTACGGTTTAGTAGAAATTAATGTGAAAGAGTTTGGTATTGATTTATTATCAATTTCAGCTCATAAAATTAACGGGCCAAAAGGTGTAGGTTTCTTATACGCTGGTGCAAATGTGAAATTTGAACCGTTATTAATAGGCGGAGAGCAAGAAAGAAAACGCCGTGCTGGTACGGAAAATGTGCCTAGTATTGCTGGGCTTCAGTATGCAATTCTTATAGCTGAAAAAACTCGTGAGCAAAAAAATGCCCAATATGAAGAGTTTAAAGATATAATGGTATCTGTCTTCAAAAATGAAGGCATTACTTTCGAGGTAAACGGAAACTTAGAACATCGCTTACCGCATGTACTTAATGTAAGTTTTACAGGAATGAACATTGAACCTTTCCTTGTGAACTTAGACTTAGCTGGCATTGCAGTATCAAGTGGTTCTGCTTGTACAGCTGGTTCGATTGATCCATCACATGTATTAGTAGCGATGTTTGGAAAAGACTCCGATCAAATACGTTCATCCGTACGCTTTAGTTTTGGACTTGGAAATACGAAAGAGCAAATTGAAAAAGCGGCGTACGAAACAGTGAAAATCGTGAAGCGATTAACACAAAATTAGCATGGGAGGTGACATGATGAACAAACTACCTCACGAAACACGCGTTGTCATCGGAATGTCCGGTGGCGTCGATTCATCTGTAGCAGCACTTTTATTAAAAGAGCAAGGTTATGATGTAATCGGAATTTTTATGAAAAACTGGGATGATACAGATGAGAATGGTGTCTGCACAGCAACAGAAGATTACAATGATGTAATTGAAGTGTGTAACCAAATTGGTATTCCGTATTATGCAGTAAACTTTGAAAAACAATACTGGGATAAAGTATTTACGTACTTCTTAGATGAGTACCGAGCTGGTCGTACACCAAACCCAGATGTAATGTGTAATAAAGAAATTAAATTTAAAGCATTTTTAGAGCATGCAATTGCGCTTGGTGCGGATTATGTGGCAACAGGCCATTATGCACGCGTTGCTTATATGGACGGCGAATATAAAATGCTTCGCGGTGTTGATGACAATAAAGATCAAACATATTTCTTAAATCAATTAAGCCAAGAGCAATTATCAAAAACAATGTTCCCATTAGGTGAATTAAAGAAACCGCAAATTCGTGAAATGGCGAAAGAAGCTGGCTTAGCGACAGCGGCGAAAAAAGATAGTACAGGTATTTGCTTCATTGGTGAGCGTAACTTTAAAGATTTCTTAAGTAACTACTTACCGGCACAACCAGGTGTAATGCAAACATTATCTGGTGAAGTGAAAGGGAAGCATGACGGTTTAATGTATTATACAATTGGACAACGTCATGGCCTTGGAATTGGTGGTAATGGTGATCCATGGTTTGCTGTTGGGAAAAATCTAAAAGAAAACATTTTATATGTTGATCAAGGATTCCATAACGAACTTCTATATGGTGATGAAGTTATTGCTACGAATGTAGGATGGGTAAGTAACAAAGAAAAAGAAACAGAATTTAAGTGCACGGCGAAATTCCGTTATCGTCAAGAAGACAATAAAGTAACGGTTCAAATCGTTGATGAAAATACAGTTCGTATTCTTTGTGATGAGCCAATTCGTGCAATTACACCAGGACAAGCAGTCGTTTTCTATGATGGAGATGAGTGCTTAGGCGGTGCTACAATTGATGAAGTGTACCGTAGTGGTAAGAAATTGGATTATTTAGGATAAATGAGAAGCCTCTGCCGATTAGCGGTTAGAGGTTTCTTTTACATAAAGCGAATTTTCGTTCGCTTGGAAAATACATTCTTTGTTATAATTTGTTGTAGAGGTGAAGGACATGTCAAACAAACTTGAAACAGGTATTCAATATATGCAAGAAGGAAACTGGGAAGAAGCAGCTAAAAATTTTACAGAAGCAATCGAAGAAAATCCGAAAGATGCGCTTGGGTACATTAATTTTGCAAATTTATTAGACGTATTAGGTGATAGCGAGCGAGCGATTTTATTTTATAAACGTGCACTAGAGTTAGATGATAAATCTGCAGCAGCCTATTATGGTTTAGGAAATGTATATTATGGCCAAGAGCAATTTACTGAAGCGAAAGCTGTATTTGAACAAGCAATGCAAGCTGGATTACAATCAGCTGATGTAACATTTATGTTAGGTATCACACATGTACAGCTTGGAAATGATCGTCTTGCACTACCATTCTTACAAAGAGCAACAGAATTAGATGAAAACGATGTAGAAGCTGTATTCCAGTGCGGACTTTGCTTCGCGCGATTAGAACACGTTCAAGAGGCGAAACCTTATTTTGAAAAGGTATTAGAAATGGATGAGGAGCATGCAGATGCGTATTACAATTTAGGTGTTGCGTACGTATTTGAGGAAAATAATGCGAAGGCTCTCGCTTTATTTAAGAAAGCAACTGAAATTCAGCCAGATCACTTTTTAGCGGGTAATGGCGTTCGTTTATTAGAGCAAGAAGCTGAATAAGATAAAAATATAGTTTAATGGGTAGTTATCCCTCATCTAAAAAGGTGGGGGATGTACTGCTCATTAAAGTGAAAATACCGGAAAGGAGAGGAAAAATGGGAAATCAACATGCAATGGATTTGTTTGAGGAAGAGAAAAAGTTTATAAAAGCGCAAGTTCTTCATACCATTTTCCACAACGAAGAAAACCTCTATTCCGTTGTCAGTATGAAAGTCATTGAAACGAATGAAACGTATGACGAAAAGAAAGTAATGATAAACGGTCATTTTCCCCGCATGCATGAAGATGAAGTGTTTACATTGACAGGTCATTTTAAGGACCATCCAAAGTATGGAAAACAATATATGGTTGAAACATTTAAAAAAGAATTGCCGCAAACAAAAGCAGGTATGGTGCAATATTTAGCGAGTGATTTATTTAAAGGGATAGGAAAGCGTACAGCTGAAAAAATTGTGGACCATCTCGGAGAACATGCTATTTCTAAAATTATGGATGACCCTGAGGCATTAAATGGTGTTGTTAATAAACAAAAGGCTCAGGAAATATATGAGACAATTGTTGAACATCAAGGGCTAGAGAAAGTAATGAGCTTTTTAAATGGCTACGGTTTTGGAACGAAACTTTCTATTAAGATTTACCAGCAATATAAAGAGATGACATTAGAAGTGATTCGTAATAATCCGTATCAACTTATCGAAGAAGTGGACGGGATTGGTTTTGGAAGAGCGGATGATATAGGGCGTGCGTTAGGGATATCGGGTAATCATGACGACCGTGTACGCGCAGGATGTTTTTACACATTAGAGAATGTCTCATTACAACTTGGTCACGTTTATATGAGGAAAGATCAACTTGTAAGAGAAACGATGTCACTTTTAAACAATCAAGAAGGAAGAGTGACTGAGGAAGATATTATAGGTTGTATTGAAACGATGCAAAGTGAAGGGAAAGTCATCATAGAAGAAGAACGAGTGTATTTAGCAACGTTATTCTACTCTGAGAAAGGTGTTGTAAAGTCTATTCGCAGGCTTATGAATCAAGAAGAAACACCTTCATTTCCAGAAGCAGAAGTGTTAAAAACGTTAGGTGAAATTGAAGAACAACTGAACGTACAATATGCACCGTTTCAGCAAGAAGCAATTCAAACGGCACTTCATAAACCGATGATGTTATTGACAGGTGGACCAGGAACAGGGAAAACAACAGTTATTAAAGGGATTGTTGAAATGTATGCATCACTACACGGATTATCGTTAAATCCGAATGAATACAGTGATGATAATCCATTTCCAATACTATTAACAGCTCCAACAGGAAGAGCGGCGAAGCGGATGAGTGAATCGACAGGACTTCCAGCTTGCACAATTCACCGTTTACTTGGTTGGACGCCAGAAGGATCTTTCCAGCGTAATGAAACGGATCCTGTCCAAGGTAAGCTCCTTATTATCGATGAATTTTCAATGGTTGATATTTGGCTTGCAAATCAGCTATTTAAGTCGTTGCCGACGAACATTCAAGTTATCGTTGTAGGTGATGAAGATCAGTTGCCATCTGTAGGACCTGGACAAGTATTAAAAGATTTATTAAATGCAGGCGCAGTTCCGACAGTGAAGCTTACTGAAATTTATCGTCAAGCGGAAGGCTCATCAGTGATTCAACTTGCCCATGCGATAAAAAATGGAACTCTACCACCAGATTTAGCACAAAATCAAAAAGATCGTTCATTTATCGGCTGTACAGGAGCTCAAATTGTTGAGGTTGTGAAAAAAGTTTGTGAAAATGCTAAAACAAAAGGCTTTAGCGCAAGAGATGTACAAGTATTAGCACCGATGTACCGCGGGCCTGCTGGTATTAATGTATTAAACGAAGCGCTGCAACAAGTATTTAATCCGAAGAGGGAAAAGAGTAAAGAAATTGCTTACGGTGATGTTGTGTACCGAAGAGGCGATAAAGTACTGCAACTCGTGAATCAGCCGGAGAGCCAAGTGTTTAATGGTGATATTGGGGAAATTGTTTCGGTGTTTTATGCGAAAGAAAACGTTGAGCAACAAGATATGATTATCGTTTCATTTGATGGAATTGAGGTAACGTATACGAAGCCCGATTTAAATCAAATTACGCATGCATATTGTTGTTCCATTCATAAATCACAAGGTAGTGAATTTCCGATTGTTATTATGCCAATCGTGAAAAGTTACAACCGTATGTTACGTCGTAATTTAATTTACACGGGCATTACAAGAAGTAAGAAGTTCCTTATTATTTGCGGAGAGGAAGCAGCTTTCCAATCTGGTGTAAATCGCCTTGATGATGCAATGCGTCAAACAACCTTAGCTAGTCGCTTGCAAGAATCACAAGGAGAAGTACAGATGGTCACAGTTAATGGCGAGGAAATGGACGTGGAAAACATTTCACCGTATGATTTCATGTAACAAGGTGAAATTATATAGTGAAACTTTCAAACGCATAGCGTTGAAAGGCTCCAGTAAAATGTATAAATGAATGCAGTTTGGACATAATGGCGAATAGAATCTGGGAGACTGTAAGGAGATGAAAGCCATATGTTTATTTGTCCAAATTGCAAAGGGAAAGACATTGGGAAAATAGGTGTCAACCAATTTTATTGCTGGAATTGTTATATCGAATTATCGGTTTCAAAGGGGAAAATCCATACGCATCAAGTTGAGGAAGATGGTTCACTAAGCTCTCTTGATGATTTATTTGATGAGAATGAAAGAACGATCGGATAACGAAAAGGGGGATTTACTTTGAATCTACGCAATTCATTAATCGCATTAGGTGTTGGAGCTGCAGCATATCAATATGCTCGTAAGCAAGATGTATTTTCAAAACGCAATATGAAAAAAGCACGTAAGATGATTAAGTCTTACTTATAATCATTTCGATAAAGTGAAAAACTCCCTTGTAGACAAGGGAGTTTTTTTATGCACCCATATGCAAATAAAAAAGTCCGATCTCTGAGAAAAGATAAGATAGACCGTAGCAGCCAACGCCAAGTATTCCATACTGCCATAATTGCTTCGCTTTTTCTTTACGTGAGGAATGAATAAAGAACCCCTTCCAAATACCGAACCCGATACAAATCCATTCAAGAATCATAAAAAGTGCTGATAATCCAAGCATAAATAAAACCATAATTAGCCCTCCTGATTATATTAATTCATGCTGTATTCTCAGGGGTGGTTGTCCTTGTTATGTTATTTATATGTACGTCTTTAAAAAACAGTATGGTCCGTATGAAAAGATTTTAAAAGTTTCGCACATAACCTACCCCATTTATTTTCAAAATAAAGGTGGAGGAGGTTTTTCATGTGAAGAATCTTAAAATCATTTGGATATATCGTTTAGGATTATTGTTACTTGTTTTTCTTTGTCTGCTCGTCTTTTTAAAAATTAAGCCGCTATGGGCACCGATTATTTTTGTATTTAAAGTAGCAATCACGCCGTTTCTTATCGCGTGTTTTATTGCGTATTTATTGCACCCTTTAATTGAAAAAATTCATAAGGAAGGGATGCCCCGTACACTTGCCATTTTGCTCATTTATATCCTTTTCTTTGGCGGAATTGGTTATGGGATTTATAAAGGAACACCAGTCGTTATTAAACAGTTACAAGAGATTAATGAACAATTTCCGCAGTTTACAAAAATGTACGATTCGTGGATGGATGGCGTTACAGAACAAACGGCGAATTTCCCTTCGTTCATTCATGAAAAGGTGAAACAACTTTTTGTGGGTGTGGAAACGAAGATTCAAGCGCTTTTAAATAAAGTGATGAGTACAGCTCGTGGTGTACTCGATTCATTGCTCATTATTTTCTTAATACCGTTCATTGTATTTTACATATTAAAAGATTATGGTGAGTTTTATCATATCTTTTGGAAACTAGTCCCAAGTAAATGGCGAGGTACGGGGCAAATGCTTGCGAAAGAAATTGATAAATCACTTGGAAGTTATATTCGAGGACAGTTATTTGTTTGTTTAGTATTAGGGGGAGTATCAGCTCTTTCTTTTTGGTTTATCGGTATGAAATATCCATTATTGCTTGGCATTATTATTGGGGTAACGGATATAATCCCGTACTTCGGTCCTATTTTAGGAGCAATCCCGACGTTAATGATTGCAGCAACAGTATCAACGAGTTTACTTATTAAGGCGGGGATCACAATTGCGATTTTGCAATTTGTGGAGAGTAACATTTTATCGCCTTACATCGTTGGTAAGTCACTTCGTATGCATCCCGTTATTATTATGCTTGCCTTACTAGTTGGGGGAGAGGTAGCTGGGATTGTAGGGTTGCTAATATCGGTTCCGATTTTAGCAGTTATTCGCACTGTCATTGTTCATGTGAGACCGCTCTTGAAAAAAGAAGATGTGTAAGTATAGAAGCCCTCTATGTAAGAAATAGAGGGCTAATCATATATTTATTTAGAAAGCTGCTTGTGTATCTTTTGAACGAGGGAGCTCACATCATTTGTTTGAATATGTTTTATTTTTTTCCATTCGTTATCATACATAAATACAATTTGATTGTTGAAAAGACGCTTTTGTTCTTTTAGATTAGAAATTTTTGCGAAAGAGTACTCTTCAAATATTGGATTCTTACTTGCATCTGGCCCATAAAAGAATAGCCTTTTGTTCGTTAAAATTAGCAATCCTGGCCTTGCGACGGAACGATAAATAAATATGTCTAATGAACATGCTGCGTAAAATAATATCGTTTCGTCAGTCGCTAATATGTTTTTAGCTTTGCTAAGTAAGGTTGTCATTGTGATCGCTCC
>NZ_JBNLYE010000136.1:0-10696 GCF_050172095.1 Bacillus sp. GMs2/2 | reverse complement strand
TTTGTGGTTCAAATCAATTAACAGCATTAGATCAAGAAGAAATTAAAAAATTTTTAACTGACTATGCTCACAAACATAAAATTTACATATTATGTTATAAATCTATTGAAAATGAGGTTCTTCGTTTTTTCGTTGAGAATGAAAGACTCGCTCAAAATTTATGCCTTTACACGCTGCAACCATTGCAAGCAATTACAGATGAATTTCAAGAAGTCGTTGATTACTTAAAAAAACACGGAGCCGAATATGTTGCTTTTGATCATCCTTCTGACTCCATTTACCGATCAGATTATATGTTTTTTGTTAAACAAATTATTGAAGACACTGATTTAGTTCTCTGTTTTTATAATGGGGACAAACATACATCTGTCATCCCTGTCGATGTTGCAAAAGAAGCAGGTATTGATGCTGTCATTTATGATTTACCAGGATTACATGAAAAGCAAATGAAAAAAAGCTTTGAACAAAAAATTCGTATGATGTAAAGGGGGAGGCACAATACCATTATTGTGCCCATTGTAAATATGATAATTGAACAAGATTATGATCATTTTATCGCGAGTTTTAAACAACAATTCAATATGGACATCGCTTCATATAAACAAGATAGAATGCGCCGTAGAATCGATGCTTTCATTTCGAGAAAAGGCTTTGAAAACTACACTAATTTTTTAAACAAATTACGCGCTGATCAAAATTTATTTTTAAATTTTATTGACTATATTACAATTAACGTTTCAGAGTTTTTTAGAAATAAAGAACGATGGCAAACTTTAGAGTCGAAAGCACTACCAAAATTACTCGAACAAAATAGCGGAAAATTAAAGGTATGGAGTGCCGCTTGCGCTGCTGGTGAAGAACCGTATACACTCTCTTTAATTTTATCAAAGCATCTAGCTCCATTCCGTTTTGAAATTCAAGCAACAGATCTTGATTTTCATATTTTAGAAACTGCAAAACGCGGTCAATATACAGAACGTTCGTTAAAGGAATTACCTACTGATTTGAAAGAACGTCATTTCACAAAAGAGAATGGTCTATATTCATTGCATCAAAACATTAAACAAAACGTCTCGTTTAAACAACATGACCTTTTAATGCAGTCATTCGATACAAATTATGATTTGATTATTTGTCGTAATGTAATGATATATTTCACAGAAGAAGCAAGAGTAAAACTTTACGAAAAATTTAGTCGTTCTTTACGAAAAGGCGGTGTACTATTTGTTGGTAGTACGGAACAAATTTTAACACCCGAACGTTACAATCTTCAGCGATTTGATACATTCTTCTACGAAAAAATATAAAAGAGGTCGTCACAATGGAGTGACGACCTTTTTACATAACTCGAATTAAAATAATACCGACAATCCATATGAAGAGAAAAAGAAACGTCATAGACCATTTATGTTCTTGCATCGTTTGTTTCAACGCCTGTGACAATTGTGTCATGTTCATTTCCGCAAGCGCTCTCCATACACTTACATCCCGATCTTTAGCAATGCGGTCTGTAACGCTAATTAAAATTGTTTCGTTAGACAATTTCGTTATATAAGCAGTAATAACCGTTACCATCAAATTTATATTTCCTTCTGAAGAATCACTTTCCACTCTAGAGATAAGTGCACTTACATCTAGTAAAGGAATATGTACTTTTCTACCAAATGATAGTTGTACTTCAGCGAAATCATATGTTCCATCTAACAAAGGAAGTTCTTTTATATGCGCCTGCTTAATAAGTCCTTGCAGGCTTCTAATTACTTGTTCAAACACTTTTTCTGATTGCTTTCCTTCTTCAGATAACGTATGTAACTTTTTAAAAAGTTGTAACACTGTATCCATCTCTTTAGAAAGCATTTCCTTCATAATCTTTCCATCACTTAAACTTGCAAGTAAAATACCTATCTCATTATTTTTCGAAATAATTTTAGACTGTCCAGTAAACACTAAATTGCTACGCTTTCGTTCTTTCTGGATTTCATGTTCCGAAATAGCTGCAGGCTGTTTTAATGGTTGTAGCGTCTTATCTTCAATTGTCGTACGTTTAATCTCCATTTAAGCGCCTCCACTACTATGAAATAATTAGCCCCATTCTTTATTACTCTTTAAAACTAAAAACAGTACGAACAAACCTGACATGATAGTAAATACATCCGAAGCTTGTACTCCCTGTTCACCTTTTTCTTCTTCCTTGTCTTTCGTTTCTTCTTTTTGTTCTTTCTTTTTAGAGACAACTTGTTTGTTATTTTTCTCTTTTTGGTCCTTCGCCTTATGTACTTCCTTGTTGTCTTCGAACGGCTCTTTTATAACGTAAGTAAATTTCTCTTTCAACGGTTCTTTTATAAACTTATTTACTTTCTCATCTTGCTTCGGAATTTGAACAACCGGCAATTTTTCTTCTAGAAGCGGGTTTTTGACTTTCAAATCTTCTTGCTTCTCATTTTCTTTCTTATCTTCTAATTCATTTTCTAGTTTATTATCTAATTTCTCTTCTTTCTCTTTCTCTTCTATCTTTTTATCATCTTCGTTTTTTGGCGCCAAAACAGAAATGGTATATTCACTTTCTTCAACAAGTTTATTACCTGCTGCATCTATTATCTCTACAAGTAATTCGTATGGCCCAGCCGGCAATGCTTCTGTTATTTCAAATACTTTTTGCCAATCCATATCATGCTTGTTGTAGTCTAATAAAAACGAAAGCTCTTTATTTTCTTTCCCTTTTAATGTAACGCGCACTTCTTTTACAACCGATTCTATATCTGACGCTTTTACTCGTATATGTATAGAATCTCCCTGTTTTCGTTCAACTAAGTTCTCTTTTACTTCATCAATAGTAACTTTCTGTAACTTTGGCAATTCTTTATCTATAGTTGGCGTTTCATTTTTAATACGAATGAGCGGGACTTTCACTTCATTTTTTACGATTTCTTCTTTCTCATTCTCTTTGTAACTTTGAACGAGCTGAAGATTCCAATCACCTTGCAAATCAAAATTCCCTGCTTTATAGTTAGCAACCCAGCTCTTCGTTTCTTCATCATACTCAAAAGATAGTATTCTTTCTTGCGCATATTGCTCGCCATTTTTTTGTAGCTGCAATATACCTTTCATACTTTGAATGTTTTTCCCATTTGGTTCTACAGCAATTCGCACTTCTTCGCCAACTTTAAGCTCCGGCTTATTTACTGTAATAATTCCTTGTTCTGTTTCTATCTTTCTTTTATTCAATTGTTTATTTACTACTTCTTGTTGCTCTGCTTCTTGTTGCTCTGCTTCTTTTTGTTTCTCTTCATCTTGCTTCGTTTCCACTTGTTCTGACGATTCTTGAGATTCCTTATTTTCTTCTTGTACATTCACTTCATTTATTTTTTGATCTGACTCAATTTGTTCCTCAGCCTGACTTTGCAAGGGGAAGAACAAGCACACATGTATGCATAGCCAACTCATTAGAAAAAACTTTACGTTTTTCATCTACTAGTTCAAACTCCTATTTCAATGCCTTATAGTGATTTCGTCACTTTTACTCCAAAAAATCCATCTACATTTACAAGTTCACCATACGCCACTAATACATCATTTACATAAATACGAATCGGTTCATCAATATCCTCATCTAGTACAACTGCTTCATTTTCTTGTAAACTTAATATATCTTGAATCGTTTTCACTGTACTTCCAAATACAAATTTCACGTTCATTTCTACATTTTGTAGAATGGACGTGTCCATATATACTGGTTCCATTTGTTTTACTTCTTTAAATTCAATAGGTTGCACAACTGGTTCTACAATTTTTTCTTCTTCAATTTCTTCTGTGGCAATCTCTTCTTCTTCCACCATCGGATACAGAAGTCGCCTTACCATTTCTTTCGCTTCGGAAATTGGCAAAATTTGATACATCTTCGATTGAAGCAAATCGCCAATTTCAAGATTGAACGTAATTTGAACGAGTTCGTCCACTTCCATTGACTCTCCCAAATATTCCATTTCTTCTTTTAACGTTACAAATTTAACATTTGGCGGCGTCATGTCCATTTTTTCTTGAAACATTTCTGACATCGCCGTAGCAGCATGACCCATCATTTGGTTCATAATTTCTTTAATACCGCTCAGTTCTAATTCAGTAAGCTCTTTTTCTGGGTCAACTTCCCCTGTTCCCATCATCATTAAATCTACCATTGTTAAGGCAACATCTTTCGTAAATACGAATACATTCTCATTCTTTAGCCCTTCAACAAAGTCGACATTTAAAATAACAAATGGTACTGGTACTCCATCATAATGACGAACATTGATTGCTTCCACATTTGGTGTACTAATTGTAACTGGCTGATTTAAAAGCGTTGACAATACTGTTGAAGCGGAGCCAATTGAAATATTTGCAATTTCACCAAGCACATCTTTCTCTTCTTGTGTTAAATGCTCTTTTTCAACTTGTTCTTCTACAATCTCAGTTTCCACTACTTCTGCTGGTTCGTCTGTTTCTTCTACTCCACCAGATAATTGCATTAATTTATTTACCATTTGTTTCGCATGCTCAACTGAAACAATTTGTACAAGTTTAGAGTTTACAAGATTATCTATCTTTAAATCAAACGATACTTTAACAATCGTATGATTCCCATCGATTTCAGAGATTTTCTCCATTTCTTCTGATAACTTTACAACTTTAATCGTCGGCGGAGACATATCTACTGTATCTTGGAAGAATTCCGACATAGATGTAGCTGCGAATCCCATCATTTGATTCATCGCTTCTTGTACAGCACTTAGCTCTAATTCACCAAGTTCTTTTCCGTCCTCGACTTCACCTGTTCCCATCATCATTAAATCAGCAATGGACAATGCAACATCTTGCTTAAGAACAAGAAGGTTTTCCATATCTAATCCTTTTGTAAAATGAATGTTTAATACAACATGTGGAACTTCGACATCTCTTGAATCATATAAATCTACCAACTCTATACGAGGAGCAGTAATGCTTACTTGCCTATTTAAAATTGTTGATAATACAGTCGAAGCTGAACCAAATGATATATTTGCAATTTCGCCAAGAATATCGCATTCTTGGGGCGTTAAATGCTCATTTTCTTTTTCTAGCACAATCGTGCTCGTATCCCCTTTTGTGTGTTGCTCAGGCATTTTCCCTGCCTCCTCATTTCTGTTTTTCTATCAAATAATATAAACTCTTATTTTATTTTAGCAAACTCATTAGTATAAAACGTTACTATGTATCCCATTATTAGATTCGTAACGATTAGCCAAAAAGCTCCCCAATTGTATACAAGTGGGGAGCTTTCCTTCATTCCTATTATAAACCTTCTGGGTTTAAAATGAGGACCACTCGTCCATCACCGAGAATCGTCGCACCAGAGAAATAGTTAGAACTCTCTGCAAAGAAGTCACCTAATGACTTTAAGACTATTTCTCTTTGACCGATAATTGTGTTTACAATAAGTCCATAGCTGCGATGTGTGTTACGAACAATTAACACAGGAACCATTTGACCATCATATGACGCAAACGCCTCATCTACTGTTTTTTCACCAAATACAGTACTTAAATGTTTCACTTCAATAATTTGATTACGATAATTTAATACATCTTTTCCTTGTAAGGATTGGATGTCTTCTCTCTTAATTCGAATTGCTTCAACGATATTTCCAAGAGGTAAAGCATAACGCTTATCATTCGTTTGAACAAGCATAGATTGAATAATAGATAACGTTAATGGAAGTTCAATTCTAAATGTACTTCCCTTTCCTTCCTCAGAATCAATAATTAAATGTCCACCTAAACTATGAATCGTATGTTTTACAACATCTAATCCGACACCGCGTCCTGAAAGATCTGATACAACTTCAGCTGTACTAAATCCCGGTTGGAAAATAAGATCAAACACTTCACGATCTGTTAATCTATTCGCATCTGCTTCAGTTACAACGCCATTTTTAATCGCTTTTTCTAATACTTTCCCTTTATTAATACCGTTTCCATCATCCGTAATTTGAATAACGACATGATTTCCACTATGAAAGGCTTCTAATTTAATCGTACCTGTCTCATTTTTACCTGCATCACGTCGTTTTTCAACAGTTTCAACACCGTGATCGATTGCATTTCGAATTAAATGAACGAGCGGATCACCGATTTCATCAATAACAATTTTATCTACTTCAGTATCTTCACCTGTAATTTGTAAATCGATTTTTTTCCCTAAATCTTTCGCTAACATACGTACCATACGCGGGAAACGATTGAACACAGTTTCAATCGGCACCATACGCATATTTAATAGTACATTTTGAATATCTTTTGAAATATCGCCTAATCGATTTAAATGTTCAATTAGCTCCTTGTTTTGAATCGTTTGAGCCAATTCATCAATGCGCCCACGTTCAATTACACTTTCTTCAAACATATTCATTAATCTTTCGATTTTTTCTAATTGAACACGAATTGAACGATTCTCCACTTTAGCATTTTTCGTTTTTGTAGTACTTTTAGCTGGCATAGCACTTGAAGGTTGATTCGTTGCCTCTATTGGTGATTCTACCTGCGTAGCCAAAGCTGGTTGTAGCTTTCCTTCTACTTGCACAACTTCTTGTGTAACGACTTTTTTAGAAGCTACTTCCTTCGATATAGGTTCTCCTTGCTTTACTTCCACTTTCTCAATTTCAGAAACATGAAGTACTACTTGTTTCAATTCTTCTATACTACAATCAGTATCCATAAATACTGTAAATTCAAATCCGAAAGCATCTGCTTCAATTTCTTCAATACTCGGAGCTGTTTTTTGTATATTCCCTACATTTTGCAATGCTTCAATACACATAATTGCACGTACCGCTTTTAAAATTGCTTGCTGTTCAACTGTTATATGCACTTCATGCGAAACTGCATCATCGGTGTCTATATGATTTTGCTCTATATGTTCCGTAGGAGTTTCTACATTGCCGTTCAATAATGCTTCTAATTTCTGTTTAGTTGAGGCTACATCAATATTGCCCATTCCACCTTGTTGCACATCTGCAACCATCTTCTCCAAATTATCAATGCACTCAAAAATCACATCAATAATATCCGCATTTACAACTATATTTCCATGACGAATTTCATCTAACACATTTTCCATCTTATGCGTTAAATCAGCCATTTCTGTAAATTCCATGCTCGCAGACATACCTTTGAATGTATGAGCGGATCGGAATATTTCTCCTACAACATCCATATCAGCAGGATTTTGTTCTAACACTAGCACATTTTCATTTAGCGACTGTAAATGTTCTTCTGACTCTTCGAAAAATATATTTAATAGATCTGTTTGCATTTTTATCCCCTACCTGTCTAACAAACATTTCATTTATGTATAACAATTTAGTGTTTTACAATGAGAAAAAAGGGGGCCACACGTCGATCCGCTATCACTGTTTTGATTCCTTGTGGCACCCCTTCTATATTAACTATTTGCTACTTTTGTTAAAGCTTCAATTACACGATCCGCTTGGAATGGCTTTACAATAAAGTCTTTTGCCCCGCCCTTAATTGCATCTAATACCATACCTTGTTGTCCCATTGCAGAACAAATAACAACCTTTGCACTTGAATCAATTTTAATAATTTCTTTTAATGCTTCAAGCCCGTCCATTTCTGGCATAGTAATATCTAATGTTACAATATCAGGTTGAAGTTCTTTATACTTTTGAATTGCTTCTACCCCATTCTCTGCTTCGCCAATAACTTCAAATTCAGCATTACTTTTTAATAAGTTTTTAATCATCGTTCGCATAAACATCGCATCGTCTACTACTAAAATTTTATGTGCCATTCTTTTTAATTCTCTCCTTCTATGTATAAATATATCTTAATATTTCACCTTATCATTCTCACTCATTATACAAAATAAAATGATAAAATTTAATATTTTTTTAAAAGAATTTTCGTGTTTTTATTATTTTATTATTAAAATAATAATATACTACTCTTTTATATAAATAACAACGCGACGGTTTTTTTCCCAGTTTTGCGGTGAATCATTTGGTACAATTGGCTTTGTGTCTGCATATCCTACCGCAGCTAGCCTTTTATCGTCCACATTATACACTTCAATTAAATGGTGAATCATATTTGCCGCTCGTGCTGAAGATAACTCCCAATTAGAAGGGAATTTCTCGTTATGAATAGGTCTACTATCTGTATGTCCCTCTACAACAATTGGGTTAGGTACGGATTGAAAAAATCCAACTAATTGACTTATTATCCCTTTCGCTTCGGGCTTAACGTTCGCATCGCCTGTATCAAATATTAAATTATCTACTATAACGACGCTTACCCCTGTATCCTCTCGATATACATTCACTTGACTAATACCATTATTATCTACATATGCTTTTAACTTCTTATATAATTCATCCATTCTCTTTTTTGAAATCATTTTTTCATCATTTTTTTCATGTGAAATATCCGGTATTGTATTTTCCATTACTTTTGCATCTACTTGCCCCGTATCACTAAACTTTTCAAGCATCTTTGACAATTTTACTGCATCTTGCTTTGATGTAGCAACTAGTAATACAAAGAAAGTTAATAATAACATCGTTAAATCTGTAAAAGTCGGCATCCAACGAGGCGATCCCTTTTGCGGTCCTTTACTCATCATACCACTCCTTGAAATATTAGGCTGCTCCTTTTACCTTTTTTACCTTTGTTTCGTATACGTATGTATCCAGTTTCAACTTTAATTTAGAAGGGATTTGTCCACGATACAATTCTGAAATTGCTTCTATTACAAACTTCTTCTCTGTATATAAATCTTCAATACCACGATATACTTTTTCCGCAAGAGGGATTGCAATCATATTCGCAAGTACAGACCCATATAATGTCGTTAACATCGCAACTGCCATTCCTGTACCAATTTGCGATGTATCTTGTAAGTTTTGGAGCATAATGATAAGACCGATTAACGTACCAATCATTCCCCAAGCTGGAGCAAAATCACCAATTTTATCTAATAATGCTGCTCCTTTTCTTAACTCATACACTTCCGTTTCAATATCTTTCAATAACACTTCTTTTAATTCATCTTCATCGTAACCGCTTAACATTAATCGAATTCCTTTTTGAATAAAAGGATTGTCTACTTGCTCTCCATCTACCTCTAAAGAAAGCAAGCCGTTCTTTTTAGACTTTTTCGAAAAATCGACAAACAAATCCGTTAACTGTTCTAAATCTTCTTCTCTTCTATGTAAAACAGTAAAAATGCTTTTCGTATATTTTTTTATTTCTCCAAATCGATATGCCACAACAATTGTCGCTGTTGTTCCCCCTATGACAATTAAAATAGATGAAACATCTAAAAAGTTTTTGAAAGCTTTTATTCCACCGCCGCCAAGCATAATTGCCGCTATCACTATAATGAAACCTACTATAATGCCCACTGGGCTAGAAATATCAAACTTCCTTTTTCTTCTTTGTGGTCTAGCTAATACTTGATTTTTCTCTCCCATATTTCTGCCCTTTCCTTTCCATTTTTATATAACATTTTTTTATTTTAATAATACGTTTTCACATATAACATGTATTATACGCTTATCATCTGTTTATCGCAATATACTCATGAAATTGACACATTTCATTTCTATATTAGAATTATGGTATGAATAAATGAGGAGGATCACGATGGAACACAACATTTTACAAGTCATTGCATTAGCAGAAAAACTAAAATATGAAATGCGACATAGCTGGCTTTCCAACGGACGTCAAGAAAGTGTTGCCGAACATACATGGCGGATGTCTCTAATGGCCATTTTAGTTGAACCTTATTTGGATCAAAAAGTAAGTATTGAGAAATTACTTAAAATGGTTATTATTCACGACCTAGTCGAAGCCGAAGCTGGTGATATTCCTGCTTTTGATACAATGAATAGTCACGAATTACAGCTACAAAAACAAAAAAATGAACTGGAGGCTATTTTAAATATTAAACAAACGTTAACAGGTTCTCTCGGCGAGGAATTATATGACTTATGGATGGAGTTTGAAGCGAAAGAAACGTACGAAGCAAAAGTTGCTAATGCACTCGATAAACTTGAGGTGAAAATCCAGCATAACGAAGCTGATATTGATACGTGGCTACCAATTGAACATAAAATGACGTTCCAAGTAGCAAAGCATACAAACTTTGATTCTTTCCTATCTAAATTACAAAAAATTATTGAACAAGATGGAGAAAAGAAGTTAATTGCTGCCGGCATTGATGTTGAGGCATGCAAGCAATAATGAAATAAGACACTCAACAAGAGTGTCTTATTTCATTATTGTTGATATAGCCTGCTTATAAATAAGCTGTTGTTTTCCATCCACTAAGATTAAAACTGTAAATTTATCCACTCCAACAACTTCTCCTACTATTCTAACGCCACTCTTTAAGAAAATTGTAACTGTACCTTTTTCTTCTTTTATTTGTTTATACAATTCTTCCTGTAAATGTTCCAATTACTGTCCTCTCCTTTCTGTGAAACATCTTAATATAAAAAACTATAAATTTTTTATTTATGCACTTTGTCTTTTATGTTCATAAACTTATTAATAAGTATATCTAAATCACGACTAAATAACAAAACTTTATCATGATCCAATCCGTGTCTCGCAACAAGTTGAATTAACTCTTTCTTTTTGTTTTCTATTTTATTTTT
>NZ_JBNLYE010000135.1:0-10786 GCF_050172095.1 Bacillus sp. GMs2/2 | reverse complement strand
CTATTCCAAGGACACATGTAGTCGTTAACCACTGTCCTACATTTTCATTTACTTTTGCATTAAAAACAGATTGTACGCTAATTAATATTCCTGCTAATATAGCTAAACTAAATCCAATCAAAATCTACCCCTCCCTTTCATTGCTCATATATATTATCTTTAGCGACTTCCTTCATTCTACAAAAATCTTTAATTACAATAACTCCATTACTCTTTTCAATTAATTTTTCATTATAAAATCTTTGTAATACCCGTATTATGTGCCTATAACTTACCCCTATAAAATCCGCAATACTCGTTACCGAAGTTGCATCCAAATCCTCTTTATACATATTCCCGTTACTATCTGTTGAAATTGAAAGCAAATAACTAGCTACACGTACTTCTACAGGATAAAGTAAATTAAGAGCAGTAAAACGAGTCGATATTTTTAATGTGTTCGCAATGTTTTCAAGCAAGAACTTTATAAATATAGGATCATGTAATAACTTGTTTCTAATAACCGTATTAGAAATAGAGATTGCTACAACATCTGAACAAGCCTCAACGACATTATGTGCTTTGCTATTTTGAATTAGTTCAATATCACCAACAATGGCCAATGGATTGATAAAGCGAAGAATTAGTTTCTTCCCTTCAGGTGTAATCGTATAAACTTTTACTTTACCTTTAACAACAAAATATAAACGATCCATTTCGTCATCTATATTGCAAATGAGCTCGCCTTTTTCAAAGTGATTTAATTGAAAATAAGCTGTATCTATTTCTGAAAAAACCTCGAGCGTTTTATTGGTTTTCAAATAATGCGTAATTAAACCTGATCTATCCTCCATATTCATTTCTCCTTTCATTTACATATTAAATACAACAATACCTATAATCATTATTATTGTTCCCACAATATGATATCTCTCCATCTGTATCTTTTTTATATGAAATAGTCCTTTCATTTCAATAACTGTTGCCGTTAACAATTGAGCAACCATAAGTGTGCCAGCTGTCAATGTAACTCCTAGTGCATATATCGCCATAGTTTCTGCACAAATAATGAATCCACCAAATGCACCCGCTGCTAAATATATTTTTTTCACACTCTTTAAATCCGTTATTTTCTCTTCTTTCTTTAACAAAAATACAGTTGTTGCAATACTGAATCCAATTAAATGGGTTATAATACTCGTCGACCATATACCGATATGTGAACTAAGTTTCGCATTAAAGGTTCCTTGAAGTGTTATAAATATCCCCGCAAAAATAGCAAATATAATACCTTTCAAAAAATCATCTCCTCATCCTTTATTTCTGACTTAATTAAAAACCATCATCCTATAATGGCAAAAGGACAAATGTCACATCACTATGAAAATAACTTGGAATGAACAAAAAAACACACCTCAAAAATGCGAGATGTGTTTTTATTATTTATATATAATGTTTTGTAAATGAAAATTACGCTACATTAAAAGATTTCTTTTTCATAACAAACTTTGCAAATAAGAAACGTACAAGCGGTCCCATAATAATTAATTGTAATGGATATGCCATTATGAAATTTTTAATAAAAATCGAAAAATAAATGGAAACAAATGAATCTCCTTGTAGTCCACCATGTAAATACATCATAGCCATACCGAAAAATGACATAAAGAACACCATTCCAATTACCATAGTTGTCGCCATTGCAACGATAATATTTATTTTTTTAGATTTATCAAATGGCAATATGAATACAATTTTTTTCGCACAAGGTCCAACGATACATATTTCAATTAATAGTGCAATAATAAAGCCAATTAATAGTTCTAATGCAATCTCTTTAATATAAATTGGTCCTCCTGTTTCATTCATTAGTAAATTGTAAAACGTCATTACGATAACCATCCCAAGGCACATCATCATGCCAAATTGGAGGTTTTCCTTTCTTGTTGTTGGCAAATTTCATCACCCTTTCTCTTTGAGTCTTTGTCATTATATCGACATTGGAAACCCCTTCGTAAGTGAACATTTTGTGAACAAATTTAAAACGTTTTCATTTTTTCCTTTCTACTCAAATTCTCACTTTTACTTATAGAGGTTATATATATCGCAATGTTGAATTACTAAATTTAACATTGCATTACACTATTACTAGGAGGATAACCATGAATGAAGCAGAATTTTACGCATATCACATCGTAACAAGGAAAAAAATGCATATCGGACAAATCATTCTTTTTAACAAAAATCAACACAATACTCTATATCACTTCTTTTTTGAAAGAGAACAATTAAATGCTAGTGGTGAAGATGGCATACAAATTTTAAATAAACACTATAAAAATAACGAATTACATATAAATAATGAAAATACTAAAGTAGTTATGAGTTATATGGATCAAACAATTAGAGCATTTAGAGAAACAATTGTAGAAATGGTTAGACTACAAGAATTCCCTGAATACCCTTCCAGGTTATCTTGTTTATACGCTTCAAAAAGCTATGAAGATGCTTTAAAATGGAAAACATTATTTGATTCTTACAATCGAGAAGTTTTACAGATTGTTAAACTACGAGTGATCGGAAATTCTTTTGAAGGTGACGGGAATCTTTTACCGAAAGAAGATGGAATTCCTTTTTCTCAAAAAATCGAACAAGCTAGAGAGTATTGGAAAGGAAATATTAGAAATGATCTTCCTGAGCTACTGATTAATGGAGAAATTGAAGTGGTGGAAATTATTGATGACTTTTCCTCAATTCATATTTAATTTCTAACTAAATCATATAGGATGGAGATTACAATGAAGAAAAAAGTGTACTTCAATCATGATGGCGGCGTAGATGATTTAATTTCATTATTTTTATTACTTCAAATGGAAAACGTTGAACTTACCGGTGTATCTGTTATCCCAGCAGACTGTTATTTAGAACCCGCAATGTCTGCAAGTCGTAAAATTATTGATCGCTTCAGCAAAGATAATATTGCAGTAGCCGCTTCAAACTCTCGTGGGCAAAACCCGTTTCCGAAAGACTGGCGGATGCATGCATTTTATGTAGATGCTTTACCAATTTTAAATGAGTCTGGAAAAGTTGTAACACCCGTGGTGGCAAAACCCGCGCATCATCATTTAATAGAAACGCTTCTACAAACGGAAGGAAAAACAACTTTATTATTTACTGGGCCCCTAACTGACCTTGCTCGTGCATTATATGAAGCTCCCATAATCGAAGATAAAATTGAACGCCTCGTTTGGATGGGTGGTACATTTCTTAAAGCTGGCAATGTACATGAACCAGAGCATGATGGAACAGCTGAGTGGAATTCGTTTTGGGACCCTGAAGCAGTGGCTCGTGTATGGGATGCAAAAATTAAAATCGACTTAGTGACACTAGAAAGTACAAACCAAGTTCCGTTAACTATAAACATACGTGAACAATGGGCAAAAGAACGAAAGTATATTGGTATGGATTTCCTTGGTCAATGCTATGCAATGGTTCCCCCTCTCGTTCACTTCTCAACGAACTCTACCTACTATTTATGGGATGTACTAACTACCGCGCTTGTCGGAAACACTAACCTTGCAAAAACTGAAACAATTAATAGTATTGTTCATACATACGGACCAAGCCAAGGACGTACAGAAGAAACTACTGATGGACGACCTGTAAATGTCATTTATGATGTAAAACATGATGTTTTCTTTGAATATATTACTGAATTAGCAAAGAAAGCTGCTATCTGAACCCCTATAAAGTGATATAACTTCAGATAACGAGCCCCAATTTTAAAAATTGGTTGTAACTAGATATTTAACTATTAAAAAGAGTATTGAATTAAATTTCAATACTCTTTTTGTGCAATTTAATTATATTTGATTAATGTAGTGTCTTACAGATTATTCATTTCATAACCATTGACAAAATACGTTATTGTTTCTAACTCATCTGCATTTAATTCTCTATCTAGCTCTTGTTTATACGCTGCCTTTATCTTCTCTTCATCGCCTTTATGAGCTTCTGTATATGTTCCTACTGTTTTTAGCAAATGAATTTCTTGTAAAAACTCGTCTCGATTTATAGCTGTCCCATGAGAAAGAATATATGTCTCAGCATCAAATTTCTCTAATTCATCTATCAATTTAAACGTTCTTTTCGTCGTATAGTTCCACTTTGAAGAAAAAATATCTGCATATATACAATCTCCTACAAACAATATCTTTTCTTCTTTTATATACATAACAACTGAATCATGCGCATGATCTCCGCCCACATGTTTTAACACGCATGTCACTTCACCAAGGTCTAATTCCATTTGATCCTGGAACGTTAAGGTTGGAGGAATAATGTTAATATTTCTCGCTTTTTCTTCAAACTCTTTCTTGATACAATCCGCACAAAATGCAATTTCAGTACCCTCTTTTACGCGTGCGTCCAACGCTTCATCTGTCCATTCATAAGATACTATTGCCTGCATTTCTTTTTTCGTTTCAGCCTGCGAAATAGTTAATGCATTCTGTAATACAGATAATCCAAAAATATGATCCCAATGCCAATGCGTTAATGCTACAAAATCAGGATTCGATACATTTTGTTCTTTTAACATTTCTAAAAATAATTGTGCATGTTCTTCTGAATTTCCTGCATCAATCATTAACGTTTTTTCTTGTCCAACGACCATTCCTAAGATAGGTCTATCTGTTTCAGAAACAGGTGTCATATACCAAAATGAGTTTCCTATTTTTTTAATTTGTTGCATAACCAATTCCCCTTTTCATTTTCTCACTTAAAATTAATATATAAATTATAACGAATCACTACTTTTTTCTCTATAATCAAACACAATTACTTGGACTAATCTAACTTTCCTTTTCGTAAGCTAAAAATAAGGGAATAGAATCGGAGTGTGATACTATGGAACGTTTATGGATTCCAATGATTGTAACATTTTTTTCGTTCGGTGGATTACTATTAGGCGGTGCTGTTGGAGTAGCAACACGCCAACTCATTGAAGAAAAGATGCATCGTTTATACGCATTATGTGGCGGTATTTTGTTTGGGTTATTGTCACTTGAAATTATTCCTGAAACATTTTCAAGCTATGAAATGATTGGACCTATACTTGGTATAGCTATCGGTATTTTAGTTATGGGCTTATTAGATAACTATTGTCACCATCCAATGATACATAAAAAAGATCAGCAAGCATGGCAAACCTTTCTTTTTCTCTCTTTCGCTATATTTATTCATAATATACCGAGTGGATTTGCGTTAGGTACAGCTTTTATAAATCATAATGACTCTGCCATTCCCTTTTTAATAGCAATCGTCGTTCACCATATTCCAGAAGGATTAGCTTTAATTATTCCATTTCTTTTTACAAAACATAAATATATTTCCTTTTTATTAACGACTTTATTACTTTCTCTTATTCTCGGTACTGGCACAGTTTTTGGCATTTTGATGGAAGGAAAAGCTCTTCACCTGCAAGGCCTCATTATGGGAAGTGCTATTGGTTCACTTGGATATGTCACAATTCATGAAATGCTTTGGAAAGCTAAGAAACAGCTCTCTTTCCTTACATTTCTAATGTGGGCAACTAGTGGTTTTTTACTAATAACAGTGTTCACTTTATTCGCTGGTCATCATTAAAGTTGCTAAAGTGAAACTTTTGTTCCTCCCACACTGATTCTTGGATTACAAATAACTAGATAAATTTCTTACTTGTATATTTTTCCTTTTTATTCAAAACATAATGTTATCTACCTATTATAAGGAGGAACAATTATGTTTGGGAAAACAGCAGGTGAAGCATTAGTTGATTTATTAATTGATTGGGGAGTAGAACACATATACGGTATGCCTGGAGATTCCATCAATTCTATCATTGAAGCTTTAAGAAAAAAACAAGATAAAATTAAATTCATTCAAGTTCGCCATGAAGAAGCTGGTGCATTAGCAGCGGCCGCCTATGCGAAATTAACAGGAAAACTTGGCGTTTGTATGGCAATTGCAGGACCTGGTGCTATTCATTTATTAAATGGTTTATATGATGCGAAACTCGATAAAGCCCCTGTTCTAGCAATTTCAGGTCAAGTAGAAACCGATTTACTTGGAACGGACTTTTTCCAAGAAGTAAATTTAGAAAGAATGTTTGATGATGTTGCGGTTTATAACCAGCGTATTATGTCAGCAGAGCAACTACCTGCCGTAGTGAATCAAGCAATTCGAATGGCTTATACGAAAAAAGGTGTATCCGTTCTTACTATTCCAGATGATGTCCCGAAATTTGAAGTGAAAAATGGTGCCCGTGTTACAAATACTTCTTTTACTTTGCCTGAGTTGTTTCCACAAAAAGAAGATTTAGATGCAGCGAAACTCGCAATAAATGAAGCGAAAAAGCCTGTGATTTTAGCTGGAAAAGGAACAAAACATGCGAGAGAATCTTTACTTGCATTAGCAGAACAAATTGGTGCTCCAATCGTACTTACATTACCTGCTAAAGGAATTATTCCTGATGAGCATCCTCTTTGTATCGGTGGATTAGGATTAATTGGAACGAAACCTTCTTATGAAGCAATGAAGCATGCAGATACTTTAATTATGGTCGGTACTTCTTATCCGTTCACCGGCTTCTTACCTGAAAAAGCAAAAACAATTCATATCGATACAGATCCTGCCCAAATTGGGAAACGTTATGCGACAGATATTGGTTTAGCTGGTGATGCTGATAAAACATTACGATGGTTAATTGAAAATGTTGAAGAACACACAGATCATTCCTTCTTAGAACAGCACCAAGAAATGATGAAAAAGTGGGAAGATAAATTACACGATCAAGAAGAAGACTCTTCCATTCCAATTAAACCACAACGCGTTATGCATGCTCTGCAGCAAGTAGCACATGATGACGCAATTCTATCAGTCGATGTTGGAAATGTAACAGTATGGACCGCAAGACACTTCCGTATGACAAACCAGCAATTTGTCATTTCTAGCTGGCTCGCAACACTTGGTTGCGGTTTACCTGGTGCTCTTGCTGGAAAAATTGCATTCCCGGATAAACAAGTATTTGCAGTTTGTGGTGATGGCGGATTTGGAATGACGATGAATGACTTCGTAACAGCTGTAAAATATAAATTACCAATCGTTGTCGTCGTATTAAACAATAATAAAATTGCGATGATTAAATTCGAGCAAGAAGTCATGGGTAATATCGAATTCGAAACAGATTTAACGAACCCTGATTTTGCAAAATATGCAGAGGCGTGTGGAGGTATTGGATACCGTGTTGAGAATTTAGATGAACTCCTTCCCGCTTTCGAAAATGCAGTAAAACAAAATAAACCGTGTATTATTGATGTAGTTGTAGATGCTAACGAAGCACCAATGCCAGCAAAAATCACATTTGGTCAAGCCGCTGGTTATACGAAGCATATGATAAAAGAATTATTTGAAGAAGGTAAGATTGATTTACCTCCACTTTAGGCGAAAAAAGATAGCTGAAAACAATTTGTCTTCAGCTATCTTTTTTTATTTTTGTATCTCTTTATAAAAAGAAAAGTCATTCATAGTTGGTTGTACTTAAGACTCTTATTTTTTATCAAGAGTCTTTTTATTTAATTTCGCTTCAGTTAATACTATGTAATACTATGCATCTAAAAATCTTTATACATCTCGCTAACTATTTCAATTCTCTAAAGTTCGGATATACTTTATTTTATGAATGTATCGCACATCCACTTATAGAATTTTTCTTTCTCTTCAAATTGTGGATAATGAGCTGATTTCTCAAAAGTAATAAATTGTTTTTGATCTGCTTCTATCTTATCAAAATATGTTTTTGCTGCATGGAATGAAGCTTAGTAGGCAATGGATTTTTTAAATCCCTTTCTAATAAGACAGTTTGAGAATGTGATAATCCAACGTTATAAAGAATTACGTCTAACAAGTTATATTCATTACAGAAAGATTTGAAAACATCTCGCATACACATTTTTATAAAAACACATAGAAAAGAGCCCTTGCTTTCAACACAAGGACTCTTTTCATAAACTATTTAGCTACCTCTTTTTTCGGCATTACCATACCTTTATAAAGTTGAACAGTTATCCAGTAATACATGAAATAAATGACTAAGAAGATTCCTATTGGCACCCACACTTTCACAAACGGGTCAACTAATATAAAGCTGAATAAGTTAAGCCCAACTAAAACGTGAGAAATGCCAATGATCGCTGGGAAGATAAATAAATACGAAATTTCTTTATATATACTTTTCGTTAACATACTACGTCTCACACCAATTTTTCGTAACATTTCATAACGGCGTACGTCGCGAGAAGCACCTGTTAATATTTTGAACATAAGGGAACTTGCCATCATTGCTAAAAAGGCAATTCCGAGGAAAAATCCCATAAACATTGTTCCGCTCATGAAGCTGTTCATAAACTGATAAATTGTCATTTTCGTAAATAAGTCTACCTTTTCACCTGTTGCTTTTTCAATTTGTGCTTTTTGTCTCTTGTCTATTTCGATCAATAACGGTTTATATTTTTTCATATCATCTACTTTTGCTAATGTTACAGTATGTTCTGTTCCTTGAATCCCTTTATAATGCTCTTCGTCTGCAATTCTTACTGGTTTTCCGCTAAATTGATTATGCGTAATTTGTATCTCTCTTACAACTGCGTCTTCCCAATCCTTTGGCATATGAGGGAATTTTGCTAATTCAGGAGCCTCTAAAGCTGAATATACAGGTTCAGTTAAAGGTTCAGTCACACGTTTGCGAACAGGCTCTTTTAAAGTTTTTGTATCAAAATGGTCTGAAACAAGTGGCGGTTTCGCAGTTAAGTCGTTACGTAAATAATAAACCGCTTCTCCATCTACTTTATATTTGTACTTGCTTTCTTCAACAATTTCCATTTCTTTTAAGGCAGCTTTGTCTTGATCATTCGGATCATGAATTACAACATCATATACACGAGAAAAGTCTGTCATAATACCTACATTTTTTTGGAACGCCATACCTGCCGTCATCGCACCTGCGCCTAATGCAATTAACATTGCTACAGTACCTAATACTCTCGATAAACTATTTACTCGAAAGCGCAGCTGTGCATATGTAAAACTATTTAGACCAGTTTCATTTCGTTTTTTATTCCCCTTAATTTTCATCACAAAAAACGGGAGTAATGAACTAAAGATAAAATATGTTCCAAGTGTTGTAACGATGGTTGCTATAATAAAACCTAATTCAGCATAAATTTTTACATTGATCATAAAATAGTACCCTGTACTTACTAGTAATACACCAAGTACTGTCATTATTATAATGCGAGTTTTACTTTTCTTCACTTCATCTAGTGTTTCATCTTCACGAATTAACTCTAATTCAGTTTTACGTAATAATCGGACACTGTTCATTAAGCCAGTAATGAAAAATAGTATTAAGAAGAAAATAGCTGTGACTAAAATTGCTGGTGTGTATACAGATGCATAACTACCTTTTGCTGAAATTTCCATTCCATTCATTAAAAAGTTTCCTGCTACACTTGCAAGTAACATCCCTACTAAAATACCGATAATAATACTGACAATCCCCATACCGAATGTTTCAATAAATAATAACTGTGCTACTTTTTTCTTTTTCGCACCAAGCATCATGTACATACCGAATTCTTTTCTTCTTAACGTGAGTAAGAAAGAGTTGGCATATATAATATAAAATACAGTAATGAAAGATAATAGTATTGCACCTACCCAAAAGACGAGTCTAATACTACTAATTAGGCTATTATCTTTCGTAAATTCACTATTCATCGCCATCGTTTGGAACATGTAGAAAATACTAATACTAATAACGAGGCCAATAAGTAAAACCATATAATCTTTTAACATCTTTTTCATACTATGACGTGATAATTTAAATAACATAGTTTCGCCCCCTACTTAGACTCAGCAGCTGAGCCCATATGAGCGAGCACACCTAAAATGCCTTGATAGAAATTCTCTCTAGTGCCTTGACGATTTAATTCTTTATAAAGAAGACCATCTTGAATAAATAAAATACGCTCACAATAACTTGCACTAAATGCATCGTGTGTAACCATCAAAATACTTACATTATGATTTTCATGTAAATCTTGCATCGCTTCTAATAAACTTTTTGCGTTTTTACTATCAAGCGCACCTGTCGGTTCATCTGCTAATACAATTGCTGGATTATGTACTAAAGCTCTTGCCGCCGCTGTTCTTTGCTTTTGTCCTCCAGAAACAGCCGTCGGATATTTTGTTAAAATTTCGGTGATGCCTAATTTCTTCGCAACGTCATTTACCTTTCCAGTAATCTCACTTGACGGTACGCCTTGCAAAGAAAGTGGTAAAGCGATATTTTCATAAATTGATAAGTTTTCTAGAAGATTAAAATCTTGAAAAATGAAACCTAATTTTTGAGAGCGAAAATCAGATAACGCATTGCCCTTCATAGAAGTAATATTTGTACCAGCTATTGTCACACTACCACCTGTCGCTTGGTCAAGTGTACTTATCACATTAAGTAAAGTCGTTTTTCCAGAACCAGAAGGTCCCATGATCCCGACAAATTCTCCTTCTTTAATACTTAACGATACACCCCTTAATGCTTTTGACTGATTCTCATTTCTTTTCCCATACGTTTTTTCTACACTTTCTACAGTAACTACATTTGTTGACATCTCTTTCACTCCATCCCTTTTGTATAAAATTAATTTCTCACATATTTCTTATTATTTTGTCATGTAAATTCTTAAGAATTTTTTAATTATTCATTCAA
>NZ_JBNLYE010000134.1:0-11153 GCF_050172095.1 Bacillus sp. GMs2/2 | reverse complement strand
TTAATATTCCCTTAATCAACAGTTAAATTGTGGTATACAAATTACTCATTCTTGAAAAACTTAATTTCAGCATTCCACTTTATGATATAATAACTATGTTTTGGAAATCCTTAATACTATTAAAGATTTCACATAAAAATACGAAAGAATTAATAAAAAAGGAGTTGCTCATTTTTGCTTACTAAGTTTAAGAGTTTGCCTAAAGCGGTATATGCAATTTTGGCGCTTTCTTTCCTGTTGCACGTTTTTTGTTTAGTAAAACAGCCAGGATTAGATGGAGAGTTAGTCAAAGTAACATATGGTGCAAATGATGCCTTTAACTATTCGTTAACAGCTGAACAACTATTAAAACATGGTGTATTTGGTTATGTGTATTTAGAACCTAGTGAAGTTCCAGGGAAAAATGCATATATTACACCAGGTCAGCCATTACTATTAGCTGGCGCTATGATTATTTCTGATATTACATCAATTCCTTACTATTACGTAGCAACTGTTATTAACATGATCATGAACCTTTGCACAGTGCTATTAGTATTCTTAATAGGAAAAGAATTGTTCGAAAAAAACATTTATGGAATTGTTGCAAGTATTTTATATGCTATTTATCCAAGTAACTATACATACTTCCGTACATTGCTAACAGAAGTTCCATCCATATTCTTATTGGCGTTATGTGTATATGTATTTGTTCTCGCATGGAAATACAATAAAGTGAAATTCCATATATGGTTTGGAATTGTCGTTTCAATTTTACTTATGTTCCGTCCAAATCCAGCTCCAATGATGCTTATTCCTGTTCTTGTTGTGTTATTTACATATGGATTTAAAGAATCCATTCGAATCGGATTGTTATGGTTTATCGGACCTTTCTTTATTATTGGCGCATGGGTTGTTCGTAACTACTTAGCACTCAACCAATTTATTTTATTCTCAACCCAAGGTGCAGATCCACTAATTGCCGGTGCAGATCCATTTAATAAAATTGGATATGAAAATATAGTAAATGAAATGAGAGCTAAAGGCTTAGATGACAAAGGTGCATACGCAAAAGAATTAATTAAGAACGGATTTAAGACGGACTTCACTTATTGGTTCTCTTGGTTCACTGTCGGTAAAACAATTGAATTATTCAAAACAGCTCCTGCTGTAGACCAATATCGTATTCACAACTTTATGCAACTATGTCATAGAGTGTTTATCATCGGTACATTCTTGAGCAGCTTCTGCTTCATGCTAAATTCATTTAAACATAAACGCGTTATGATGCTAGTAGCAAGTTCAATTATTTACATTATCTTCTCAAACTTATTCTTAGCAATTAATCGCTATGGATTTTTCATTAATCCTCTTATGTGCTTAATTCTTGCATACGGATTAATTCACATTGTGCAGAAGCTTCCATTCTTCCGCACTAATCAAGCATAATAAGAAAGAGGTCGTCCACCGTTGGACGACCTCTTTCTTATTCCCCCACACTTTACACACGGCCAATTTGTCCATTCTGTAATCACACTTTAATTCCGTATGTATGTGTGTCTGTATTTGTCAAAATATCTTTCACAACACCACTCACTGTTTTACGTATAAATGCAAGTTTTTTACAACTATTACTATAACGAAAAGAGAAAATGATTAGTATGTGTATTATATAAAAGGAAGCAGCCATATTTTCCATACGATACATACGAGCACTATAACTACAAAATCAAAAAAATCTAATCTCGGTCCTTTTTTCATATTCATATGTAGCCACATATGAAACCATTTTATTTTTGTATATTTATGGATGTTTTTCTTTGCAAATCGGTAAATAAGCATTTGCATAATAAAAAATCCGGCCACAAAAATAAATAATAAGATGAGAAATCCAATCACAAAATTCCTCCTATTTTTGTAGCGTTTTTTCTACTATCCGATTTTTCAAAACCCACTCTTCAAACTGGGCACTTCCAAATTCCCAACTAAGATCGCGAGCATGTACAGAAAAAACGTAATAACCGGCATATTCGTCCATAAACCTACCTAACTCTACATCGTCTTTCTGAATACCGTATACTCCAAAATTAAAATACACATCCCATACGTCTTCATTCTTCCTCTTATAAGCGATCGATTCCATATCACATTCTGTCCCGAAATAATCAAGATGTAAATGTACGCTATCATCGTATTCGTACTCCATTTTATCACCCCTTATATTTGTACTTCTTTACCACCCAAAAAATTCCTGCTATCTACACTCACATATGGGCACTTACCTACATATCATGCTTGTAGAGTGACTTCTAGGAGGTGTTATATAGTGAAAAAATTAATCGCGATTTTTTGCATCATGTTACTAGCTGTTTTTACTTTTGCTGCTTGTAGTAGTAAAAAAGAAAGTACGAAAGAACAAACTCAAAACATTCGCGTTGGCGAAGTTACCCATTCTCTCTTCTATGCCCCATTATATGTCGGGATTGAAAAAGGATTTTTTAAAGATGAAGGACTAAATATTGACCTACAAACAACAGCTGGTGGCGATAAAACGATGACCGCCCTATTATCTGGCGGAATTGATATTGCTCTCGTCGGTTCTGAAACGTCTATTTATGTTCATCAACAAGGAGCGAAAGACCCTGTCATTAACTTTGCACAGCTTACACAAACAGATGGGACATTTTTAGTTTCACGTAAAAAACTAGACTCTTTTAATTGGAATGACGTAAAAGGTGTTACATTTTTAGGACAGCGTAAAGGCGGCATGCCGCAAATGGTTGGGGAATACGTTTTAAAGAAAAATGGAATTGATCCTCGGAAAGATACGAACTTAATTCAAAATATCGAATTTGCTAATATTGCAAATGCCTTTGCATCTGGTACAGGAGAGTTTGTGCAGCTCTTTGAACCGACTGCAAGCATATTCGAAAAAGAAGGTAAAGGTTATATCGTCGCTTCATTCGGAAATGAATCTGGTACTGTTCCTTATACAACGTTCATGGCAAAAGAAAGTTTCTTAAAGAAAGATAAAGCTGCTGCTGAAAAGTTCACACGTGCGCTCTATAAAGCACAGCAATGGGTTGATACACATAGTCCAGAAGAGATTGCTGATGCTGTTTCTCCGCTATTTAAAGACACTTCGAAAGACATTACAGTAAAAGTAATTGAACGGTATAAAAAACAACATTCTTATGCGACAAATCCACTACTAGATGCGGAAGAATGGAAACAGCTCCAAACGATTATGAAAGATGCTGGTGAATTACAAAAAGAAGTCCCACATGAAGCGCTCGTCAATACAAAAATTGCCGAAAGCGTTATTAAGAAATAGAGGCGAAGTGTATGAGTTTTTTACAAATACGTAACGTTTCTCACTGTTTTTTCGCAAAAGAGAATGCCAAACTTATTCTCGAAGATATGAGCTTACAAGTGGAAGAAGGCGAATTTATTTCTATACTCGGCCCAAGTGGTTGCGGTAAAACAACGCTCCTCTCAATCATTGCTGGACTACTTGATCCAATTGATGGTATCGTCTTTTTAGATGGTGAACCAATTACAACGAAAACTTCATCTATGGGATATATGTTGCAGCAAGATTACTTATTCCCGTGGAAAACAATTGAAGAAAATATTATGCTTGGACTTCATATTCGAAAGATTTATGATGAACAGATGAAAGAACATACTTTAAATCTTTTAAAACAAGTCGGTCTACATGGGGTAGAAGGACAATATCCTCGTGAACTATCCGGCGGTATGCGTCAACGTGCTGCTCTCGTTCGAACGTTAGCAACTGATCCGAAAATTTTATTACTAGATGAACCATTCTCCGCACTCGATTATCAAACGAAATTAAAACTAGAAGAACTCGTTTTCAACTTACTAAATAAATATAAGAAAACATCACTACTTGTTACTCACGATATTGAAGAGGCGATTGCGATGAGTGATCGTATTTATTTACTGCAAGCGAATCCTGGAAAAATCGCAAAAACCTTTATCGTCCCGGAAAGTATCCGTTCTTTATCACCGTTAGAAGCACGCCATCACTACGATTTCCCAGCCCTCTTTCAAGATATATGGAAGGAGCTGGAACGACTTGGATAATATACAACAACTACATGAACAATTTCGAAAGAAAGAACGCAGGCGTGCTTGGATTGCTCGCTCATTACAGCTTTTACTACTTATTCTTTTCTTTGCACTATGGGAAATAGCTAGCAAAAAAGAATGGATCGATCCTTTACTCTTTAGTTCTCCTTCGAGTATTTGGGATCTCTTCTTAACGAAATGGATCGATGGTTCACTTTGGGTCCACATATGGACGACATTGCTGGAAACAGGAGTAGGCTTCATTCTCGGAACGGTACTCGGTGCTATTATTGCCACGTTTCTTTGGTGGATGCCACTTCTAGCCCGCGTACTTGATCCTTACCTCGTCGTCCTAAATGCAATGCCAAAAGTTGCACTCGGTCCAATCATCATCGTTATTTTCGGTCCAAACATTTCATCTTCTATCGCAATGGGAGTAATCATTTCCATCATCATTACCATTCTCGTTATTTACAGTGCATTTCAAGAAGTCGATTCTAACTATATAAAAGTGATGGACACATTTGGCGCAAATAAATGGCAATGTTATAAGCAAGTCGTTCTCCCTGCATCCTTTCCAGCAATTATCTCAACGTTAAAAGTAAATGTTGGTTTATCCTGGGTCGGTGTTATTTTCGGAGAACTTCTCGTTTCCAAACAAGGACTTGGCTACTTAATTAGCTACGGATTCCAAGTCTTTAACTTCACACTCGTCTTACTTAGCGTACTACTCACATGTGTTCTTGCAACTCTTATGTATGTATTTGTTGAGGCATTTGAAAAAATTCTAATTGGAAAAAGAAAAAGAAGCTGACTCAAAACAGTGCGCTATAGTCAGCTTCTTTCTTTTACCTTTTATCACACATTTTCGTTTCATTTGTAATGTTTCCATCCGCAACCGTAACTGTATGGAAACAGTCTTTCACACGTACTGTAACGACATTATCTTTTCGATCTATCACATGATAATCATTAAACTTTTCATTCAAAGCACTACGAATTTGCTCCCCTTCAAAAATCGGAAAACCGTGAGACATTACCCAAATGAGACCAGCAACAGCAAGAATCGTTTTCATACGTTTCATTACCTCCTCGAGAGTAAACTTATAGTCCCTACAACACGCGCATTATAATTGTGTCTAAATTGTGACATTTTTATACTAATTCTATTTTATACCGCAAGTTCCTTCTTCTTTTTAATAAAAATACAGAATTTTCAATTTTATCAACATAAAAAAACGCAAAGAATTAAAAATTCTTCACGCTTTTCTTTAACGAAACTATATCGAAAGCATAGCTCACATTAGTCTCCACTTTGTTGTTCTATCGTTTTTGAAACATCATATAATCCCGACAGCACTTCCGCTCTCATTTTTACAAGCTCAGGGAACTGATAGAAGAAAGCAATTTTTTTATATTTTAACTCTGTTCCTTCTTTCACCTTTTTTGAATCTTGTAAAATGAACGCTGTAAATGTATCTGCGATATCCTCCGTTACATTTGTTGTTCCATACAGCGATACAAAATCATCATGCTTTTCTTTATAAAATTCAATTTGTGCCTCTTCACTTTCTTCTACTTTCTTTTCTGTCCACTCTTGCTCAATTGGTTTCCAAAATTCATTATAAAATTGGTTAATATACGAAGTTTTTCTCGCACATCCATTTTTCAAGAACACCGTTTTACATTTATTTCGATATGATGAAATGTCTTTCTCTTCATCAAACGCCTCTAAATATTTCCTATCCACTGGTACTTGTTTATGCCCAATCGTTAATACGTGAGCCGTTTCATGAATTAATGTTTTCATCACTTCATCTATATTCACCCCAGAATCGAGCACGTCTAAACTAAGCAACCAATCTCTCGGGTCATCCATACTTGGCATGACATGGGCAACAACGCCGTCATAACCATCCGTTATTAGATCAAACCCTGTTATATTCTCACGATATTTCACTGGAATGAGAGTGCGATACATGTCCCATAACGTTTCATGATACTCTCTATCTTGTCGCTGGCTTAACAAATCATCTTTTGCTACTTTGTCATCTGCAAAAACTTTATTCAATCTCTTACGATCCAATTTCTCAAAATAAGGATCTACAATTTCATCATCATCGATATAATAAGAAGCTAAAAAGAAGTAATTGTCATCCTCTTCTTTTTTCTGTTCCGCCTCTTTCATATTCATACTTTCATACTCTTCTATGTCATAATCCTCTACTTTTTCAAGTTCTGAAAGTCCCTCTATCTTTTTATATACTTTTTGTAATGTTTTATCTCCTATTTGCGTGCACTCTTCTTCTGTTTTACAAATTTCTTTTTCTTTCGTAACCTCGATAGCACTCTCGCATCCTGCAACTAAACTGCTTGCTATAATACAACATACTAACTTGCCATACAGTTTCTTCATACAATCCCCCATTATTCCATTCTACAAAATATCATAATCATTTTTTTGCGAATATGCGATAATTAATTATAAAAACTGCAAGGAGGCTTCCCATGATTCGTGCAATCTTATTCGACTTAGATGGAACACTATTAGATCGGCGCCAATCTTTAGAACAATTTATTTGTGAGCAATATAATCGCTTCGCCTCACATTTGAAGAGCGTAGAGAAAACAGAGTATTGTTCTCGATTTCTTGAACTCGATAATAATGGCTATACGTGGAAGGATAAAGTATATGCTACTCTCCTTTCCCAATACAACATTACTACTTTAACGCAAGAACAACTACTACACGACTATATTACAAACTTCCAACATCATTGCATTCCTTTCAAAAACACGCATGAACTACTTCAACAGTTAAAACAGCGAAACATTAAAATTGGTATTATTACAAATGGTTTTACTGAATTTCAAATGAGCAACCTTCGAGCACTACATATACATACGTATACAAACACCATTCTCGTTTCAGAAGCTGAAGGAATTAAAAAACCTCATCCTGAAATTTTCGAACGTGCTTTGCAAAGACTAGATGTGAAGGCAGAAGAATGTCTTTATGTTGGAGATCATCCAGAAAACGATGTGCTTGGTTCTGAACAAGTAGGGATTCTTGGTGTTTGGAAAAAAGATTCGTTTTGGGGGAATTTTAAGCATTCACGTATCGTAGATGATTTGTTGGAGGTGCTTTCATTTTTAGAGGTGGAGATAAAGTGAAACTTTAATCCGCCCCCAGCTGAAAGAAATATATGCAAATAACCAATTCCAAACGACAAAGCAATTATTATAAAAAATAAAGAAAAGTTTAATTTAACCATCGAAACAGTAACAGTCGTTTCTTTTCTTTTATCCATCTTCCCCCTCCTAAAATGTAAATATATCTTTACAAAATTGTATAATATAACCAAAATTATGCAAAGATATATTTACATTTATTCTTACATACAAAAAAAGAAACCGGCTACTTTACTTCGTAAAACAGCCGATTTCTTCTATATGTTTCATCGTACGCGCTAATACGTCATCGCGCATTATAAAGCTAAATTTTCTATTCGTTTTAATGTTGTCAGGAATGTCTTTTAATAAAACAGACCCTTTCGTTTCTTCGTAATGCGTATGTTCTTCTACCGCACTAATTGTTGCAAAATAAATGTTTTTAATGATTATTTTGTCTTTTCCAGATACTTTGTATTGTCCTAAGTAAGTTAAATCAGAAACTATGCCGCCGGTTTCTTCATGAACCTCTCGAACTGCCGCTTCTTCCGGTGTTTCCCCTAGTTCTACTTTACCACCTGGAAATTCAAGACCGCGACGTAAATGGTGCGTTAATAACCATTGATCCCCGTACCGGCATACAACCCAAACATGCTTTGGCTCAGGAGAAAATGGATAACGTTCAAACGATAATTGTACAGTGTTGTGGTAATAATCTTTAAATTTGTACATGCCATTACTCCCCTATTGATGGTTACAAGTTTTTCCTACCACAAATTGTAGCATATTCTCGCTTTTCTGCATAATATTATCCAATTACAATCCATTGATTATTCCCATTTGCGCGACTAATTCTTTCGTCTCATGATTTCCTAAATCATAAATCATTTTATATGCTTTTTGTAGTTGTTCATCATATCGGTCATTATTTGAATCGTGATGATACTCAACAAATGGAACGTGGGAGCGTACAAATGACCCTAAATCTTCTACATATGCTTGATCGAAGTGCTCTCTTAATTCCGTAATTTCCTCATCATTTGCGGAAATCTCAAAATTATAAGTATCCGCCGTCTTCACTTGTGAAATTTGACCGTTTCCTATTGATATATAATATGTTTTTTTCGTCTCCATGTAACACCCTTCTTTCATCCTTTTAATTTCTATTGTTTTCATCAATTACAAAATTATGTAAAATAAAGAAAAGGAGGGGTTTTATGTTCAAAATATTAATTATCGGTATTATCATCGTCCTAATCATCCTCGTACTCTCCATCATGACAATTAATAAAGGCTATGCTTATAAACATTCCGTCGATAAACTAGAAGATAATCCTTATACAAAAAAGAATAAGGATGATTCCTAATACGCTTCGTATACTCTGCATCATAGTAGCACTCACTGTGATCGTTATGTCGGCAATTGGATTATATACAGGTCAAAATAATTTTCTACCACTTTCACAATTTCTATTAGGAGCTTTAATGTTTCTCATCGCATTTGAACAAATAAAGAAAAAGGAGTTACATACATGCTAAAAGGAGTCCGGATTACTTTATCACTTATTGCCTTATCTATAGCAATCTATGGATTTTTTACTGGTAGTAGAGAAATAATGCCTTATATGTTCATCTTTTTAGGAGGTATGGCCCTCACCATAAGTTTAGAGGAAATATTAAAACGACAAACAGGAGGTAGTCTGCTCGCTCTACTAGCAGGGGCCGCTGCTTTATTTATTGGTTTCACAGAAATATTCTAGTAAATGGTCTAAAGGAGGCCATACAATGCTAACTCTAACTATATTACAGATTTTTTTAGCATTTCTCATGCTTCTCTTACTCACTCTAAGCACTTATGTCCATGTTACCGATAATTTTTCACTTCTTCCATACTTACAATTTATTCTCAGTTGTTCCTTTATTCTTCTAGGAATTAATGAATTAAAATCCGGACGAAAATCAATGAGTATCCCGTATTTTTTCGTTTCTGGTCTTATATTCTTCTTCTTAATATCAAACTACTTTCACTACATGTAGAATGAAATTTTGACCAATTTAGCATTTATAATTATTTTCTCTCAGTAACTATGTCTTTCTACTAAGGGGGATTCCATGTTAAAAAACATTCGAATTATAATCGCCACTATCGCTCTTTCTCTCGCCCTATTTAGCTTCTTTGCAAACTTCACTATTCTTTTACCTTACGTGTTCATCCTTTTTGGAATCGATGAAATAAAGCAGCAGCAAAAAGCGAAAGCATTTGTTTATTTTCTCTGTTCTGCCTTTATTTTATATGTTGGAGTATCTAATATATTTTCATACAAAAGAAGAGTATGGTCGCTCTTAGCACAATAAAAAAACTGCCCTTTCACAGGCAGTTTTTCTTTTTATCCAAACACTTTCTCAAGTTCATCTTTATCTTGGCTTAACCAGAAGTTCATTAAGCGTTGTGCTCCTTCTAAGTCGTGAAGCTTCGCTTGACCACATTGCGTTTCATTTGCAGCCGGAATTTCTGTAATTTGAACCGCATCTTTTAATGTTAGTTCTAATAAATCAATGATTTCTCGAACTGTCGGCGTTCCGCTCACTACAAGATAATATCCTGTTTGGCAGCCCATCGGTGAAATATCGATAATATCAAAATGCGGATAACGATCAATATATTTACGTAAATTAAATGCTAATAAATGCTCTAACGTATGAATAACATCTGGTTTCATTGCTTGTTTATTCGGTTGACAGAAACGAATATCAAATTTATTTACAATACCGTCACTACCTACATTGTGAACTCCGCAATGTCTTACATAAGGTGCCTTTACAATCGTATGATCTAATTCAAAGCTTTCTACTGATGGCATACAACATCTCTCCCGCTTTTAATTTAATTCCGTTATATCCAATATGATATAACGGAAATGCACATTAGTAAAGTATTATGTACAGTCGTGCTATAATACTTTAAGAATATGCTGAAAAGGAGACCGTTATGAAACAGATTTTTATTGAGATTATACGCTTTTATCAAAAGTTCATTTCTCCGATGACACCACCAACATGCCGCTTTTATCCAACTTGTTCTCATTATGGATTAGAGGCGTTTCAAAAACATGGTGCACTCAAAGGCTTTTGGCTTACTTGTAAGCGTATATTAAAATGTCACCCTTTCCACCCGGGAGGATTTGATCCTGTCCCAGATAAAAAGGATGACAAAGTAAATTCTTAATTGTCGTAACCATTCACAACTAAATCTAATTTTCCTGTATCAGGATCTATAACAAGACCGTGAACAGGTACTTCTTCCGGAAGTAATGGGTGGTTGCGAAGTACTGATACGCTATGTTCTACACTTTCTTCCACACTAGAGAAACCGCGCAAGAATTGTTCTAAATCGATTCCAGAATAACGAAGCATATCTAATTTCTCTTCTGTTATACCGCGTTCTTTCATTCTCTCAATCGTACTGCTTGCTTGAATTTTTGCCATACCACAATCATGGTGACCAACTACACATACTTCATCAGCGCCAAGTTCGTATACAGCGACTAAAATACTACGCATAATACTTCCAAATGGATGTGAAATAACAGCGCCTGCTACTTTAATAATTTTCACATCACCGTTACGCATATTCATCGCTTTCGGTAATAGTTCAACAAGTCGTGTATCCATACAAGAAATAATTACCATCTTTTTGTTTGGAAATTTCCCCGCTACAAACTCTTCATATTTTTTCTCTTCAACAAATTTCTCATTGTACTGCAAAATCTCTTCTAATGACTTCATAGTAAAGGACCCTCTTTTCTCTCGTTTACACTACATAAATAGTGTACCAAAATATGAAAAACTCAAAAAGGATATCGCTTTATAGTAAAAATAAGATATTTTCAGATAATCGACATAATTCT
>NZ_JBNLYE010000133.1:0-11165 GCF_050172095.1 Bacillus sp. GMs2/2 | reverse complement strand
TGAGGTAGGAGGTCTGACTTATTTAGGTGAAAAATTATGTATGTAGTTTTAAATGGGAAGAAAAATAATATAAGTATCATTTTATAGTGTGGGGAGGTTAAAAGTGTGAAAGGTAAAGATTTTCACACGAATATATATGGGTTATGTAGGATTATTACTTTCAGGAGCAGCTTTATTTTTAAATAGTCTTGTTATATTAGGGAAAGCAGAGATGAAAAGTGCGGGTGTTTTTAATTTATTTGTGGGTGCACTACAAATTATTATTCCGTTTTATTTGATTATGATTTCTGACCAAAGCAATTGGACAGTGTATTCATATGCGGCTACTTTCTTATTTGGATTAACTTATTTATATGTAGGTGTTACTTTTATAAAAGGAATGGATAGTAGTGGTCTAGGATGGTTTTGTATTTGGGTAGCAATTATAGCCTTATTCTATATGGTTGTTTCATTTGTTCAATTCCATGATGTTGTTAATGCGTTAACGTGGTTTATGTGGGCATTACTTTGGTATTTATTCTTTGTATTAAATACACAAAAGAAGAACATTAATCAATATCTTGGAAGGATTGCCTTCGTACAATCATGGGTAACATTGACTTTACCTTCACTCTTTTATTTTATGGGAGTGTGGGGAGAGGGATTCGTATATGAATTATGGGTTTATGTATCTGTAATTTCTATTTTATACTTCTGTTATTGTATTTATAAATATCGAGTACGTTAATATATTATCTGTATAAAGGCATGGAATCGTTAAACGAATTCCATGCTTTTTATATGTTAGCACTTATAATAGAGAGGTAGTATTTTACAATTTGCTAAAGTGGGGATGATGAAGTTGAAAAAAGTATTGGTGCTAGGGGGAACAAGATTTTTTGGTAAATATTTAGTAGAAGCACTTTTGCAAGAGGGGCACGATGTAACGATTGCGACGAGAGGAATTACGGAAGATTCTTTTGGCAGTAGAGTAAAAAGACTTATTGTAGATAGGGAAGATGAAAAACAACTAGCAGAGCGTCTAGGAGATAAAAGTTATGATATTGTATACGATAATTTATGCTATAGCTCGAATGCAGCGAAGGTAATATGTGAAGTGTTACGAGGGAAAACGAAGAAATATGTTATGACATCTTCAATGGCCGTCTATGAACCTGCCCTAAGCTTATCAGAAGAAGACTTTAATCCGTACGAGTATGCAATCGCGTATGGAGATAGGAATGACTTCAATTATGGTGAAGGAAAGAGATTAGCTGAAGCCGTTGTATTTCAACATGCAACATTCCCAGTCGTTGCAGTGCGTTTTCCAGTTGTTATTGGAGAAAATGATTATACGAAAAGGTTACAATTTTACGTTGAATGTATTGTGAACCAAAAACCTATCGTTGTGGATCATGTAGATGGAACTTTGTCATTTATACATGAAAAAGAGGCAGGAGAGTTTCTAGCTTGGTGCGGAATGGCAAATGTGAGAGGACCAATTAACGCCTGTAGTAACGGAGTAGTTTCTATGGAAGAAATTATTCATTTCATAGAAGAGAAGACAGGAATAAAAGCACTCATTCAGAAAGCTGGGGGAAATATAGCTCCTTATAATGAGGTAACTAACTGTACGTTACATAATGGAAAGGCTCGTGAATTCGGATTTTTGTTCCGAGAGCTGAAACTAGAAATAAAAAATATTTTAAAACATTATATAAATACAATGAAGTAATCATAAATCCCCCGGTGGCAATCCGGGGGATTCTGGAGGATTTCGACAATACTGATTTTACATTACCAAATTTACCTTATACGTACGACTAATGTTTTTGTGATTGAATTGCTTGTAAATACTTCTCGTTTACTTGGTCCCAGTTTACTGTATGCCACCAGTTGGTAACAAACTCTGGGCGCCTATTTTGATACTTTAAATAATAAGCATGTTCCCATACATCAATTACGAGTAAGGGGATTTTCCCTTCTTGCAAAGGCGTATCTTGATTTGGTGTACTCATAACAGAGAGTTCCTCACCGTCAAGAACAAGCCATCCATAGCCACTTCCAAAACGACTAATAGCTGCTTTGGAAAGTTGATCTTTTAAGTTGTCAAAGGTATTGAAATAATAATCAATTACTTTTGCAACGTCTCCATTAGGCTCACCGCCACCTCGTGGGCTCATCACTTCCCAAAAAAGACTATGACAATAGTGACCACCACCGTTATTTCGTACAGCTGTAACAATTTCCTTCGGTAAAGCATCTAAATTACATAGCAATTCTTCTAAAGATTTATTATGTAATTCAGTATAATTTTCTAAAGTAGCATTTAAATTGTTTACGTATGTCGCATGGTGCTTTCCATGATGAATGGCAAGTGTATTGCTATCGATATGTGGCTCTAGTTCATCATAGTCATATGAAAGCTTTGGCAATTGAAATGAAGACATAACATTCCCTCCTTTCGACTTAAAAAGTTGGTCTAGGTAAAAACACTTTACCTGAGTCAAAAATACACCTATTTTCCATATAAGTCAATAGTAATTCCATTAATTTTCTGAAAAATATTACAATAAAAGTAACACTCTCACTTTCATTTGTGACTCCTATCCTTTTTGCTTATACTGTAAAGTAGCAGGGTTTTGTTGAAATAGAAGGAGATTGTTTATGAGTAAAACGAAACAATTAATAGAGGAAGCAAGTAATTTTATTACGATTTGTTATAAGGAGCTTCATAAAGAACAATTGATAGAAGAACGTATAAAAGAAATTCAAATTGAGATAGAGAAGACAGGGACATATGAGCATACATTTGAAGAACTTGTTCATGGTTCACGAATGGCATGGCGTAACAGTAATAGATGTATTGGAAGACTATTTTGGAGTAAGATGCACATATTAGATGCGCGCGAAGTAAATGATGAAGAGGGTGTATATAATGCATTAATTCATCATATTAAATATGCAACGAACGACGGAAAAGTTAAACCAACCATTACGATTTTTAAGCAATATCAAGGTGAAGAAAATAATATAAGAATTTATAATCACCAATTGATTCGATATGCAGGATATAAAACAGAAACGGGAGTGATTGGTGATTCTCATTCCGCTACATTTACGGACTTTTGTCAGGAGCTTGGTTGGCAAGGAGAAGGTACGAATTACGATGTATTGCCACTTGTGTTTTCTATAGATGGAAAAGCGCCTATATATAAAGAAATTCCGAGAGAAGAAGTAAAAGAAGTGCCAATTGAACACCCGGAATACCCTATTTCATCACTTGGAGTAAAATGGTATGGTGTTCCAATGATTTCAGATATGCGTTTAGAAATTGGCGGTATTTCTTATACAGCCGCTCCGTTCAATGGATGGTATATGGGAACAGAAATTGGGGCGCGCAACTTAGCAGATCATGATCGTTATAATTTACTTCCGGCTGTTGCGGAGATGATGGATTTAGATACATCGAGAAACGGTACCTTATGGAAAGATAAGGCGCTAATTGAGTTGAATATTGCCGTACTACACTCCTTTAAAAAACAAGGAGTTAGTATTGTTGATCACCATACTGCTGCACAACAATTTCAGCAATTTGAGAAGCAAGAAGCTGCTTGTGGTCGTGTTGTAACAGGTAATTGGGTATGGCTTATTCCACCATTATCTCCAGCTACCACCCACATTTATCATAAACCGTATCCGAATGAAATTTTGAAGCCAAATTTCTTTCATAAATGATATTTAGTGTAGGTTTTTTCTGTGAAATATAATTTTTTTTAATTACTGTTATGTAGCAAATGGAAGCCTTTACTCTCGGTTATTTTTGGAAGAGGCTTTTTGAACCAAGGAGTTCCTTATGTTATAATCAAATTTCTGTTTCGAAGACCTTATAGAAATATAAGGTCTTTTGTTTTGCTTTTATATGTAAGAGGAAGAGATTCTTTCTTTTTAATAAGGGATTTGGCATATTTTTAGGGACAACATAAGTGTGTGGGAAGTCGATAAAATGTTATGCATATATAATTATTGTGTTTTGGTTTTAAACAATAAAACATAATAAAGTTGTTTTTTTAGATTGCTGAGGAAGGAGGAAGTGTAAATGAGGATGAAGAGTCGAAAAACTGATTGGCCTGTATTTATTATTAGTGGTGGTTCACTTTTATTATTTGTAATTGCAGTTTTTTTGAACAAGGATTATGTAGAGAGTGCGATTAATAAAAGTTTCGCTTTTTCAATTAAATATTTCGGTGCCTTCTGGCAAGTTTTATTATTAGGTACATTTATTGTTGCGATGTGTATGGCGTTCTCCAAATATGGGAGAGTTAAGCTTGGAGGATTAGAAAAACCTGAGATTAGTACGGCAAAATGGCTTGCTATTATTATGTCTACATTACTTGCCGGAGGTGGCGTTTTTTGGGCAGCAGCAGAGCCAATGTATCATTTGATGACGGTGCCACCAATACATGATGGTATATCTGCTGGAACGAAAGAAGCAGTCATGCCTGCTTTAGCACAAAGTTATATGCATTGGGGATTTTTAGCATGGACGATTTTAGGTACAATTAGTGCGGTAGTTATGATGTATGGACATTATCATAAAGATATGCCGCTAAAACCTCGAACGCTTTTATATCCTATTTTTGGGGAAAAATTAAGAAAGAGCCTGCTTGGAACGATAATTGATGCAGCTGCAATTATTGCAGTAGCTGCAGGTACAATTGGCCCAATTGGATTTTTAGGTTTACAAGCAAGTTATGGATTACAAGAATTATTTGGAATTTCTGATGTGTTTACTACTCAATTAGCAATTATTGTTTGTGTGGTGGCCGTGTCTACCATATCGGCAGTAACAGGTATTGATAAAGGGATTCAAATTATAAGTAATTTAAATGTTAGATTAGCAATTGTATTAATGGCATTCATATTACTATTTGGGCCAGGTGGATTTATTATTGATTCGTTTGTTTCTTCGTTTGGATTTTATGTAAATGAATTTATACCGATGAGCACATACCGTGGTGATGCAAGTTGGTTAGGATCTTGGACAATCTTTTTCTGGGGATGGTTTATTGGATACGGACCAATGATGGCAATTTTAGTGAGTCGAATTTCAAGAGGGAGAACGATTCGAGAAATCATCGTTGCAATTGGAATTATCGCACCTATTATTACAACGTTTTGGTTTACTATATTAGGTGGATCAGGCGTGTTTTATGAGTTGATGAATCCTGGGTCTATCTCGGACGCATTAAGTGAATCTGGTATGCCGGCAGCTATGATTGCAATTACAGGACAATTGCCACTTTCTAATATTATTGGACCAGCATTTCTTTTATTAACAATTTTATTTGTAGTGACAACAGGAGATTCAATGGCGTATTCCATTTCAATGGCAGTGACTGGAGACGGAGATCCTAGAATTAGTTTGCGAATTTTTTGGTCGCTTATTATGGGCGCAGTTGCAGCAATTCTTTTATATATGGGTGAAGGAAGTATTAATGCGCTACAATCGTTTATCGTGGTGACGGCAGTTCCGGTATCAATTTTGTTATTCCCAATGCTATGGTTAGCGCCTAAAGTTGCGGGAGAATTAGCATTAAAACAAGGTATTGTAAAAGAAGAAGATAAAACTGCATTCTTATTTCAGAAGGCTAGTAAATCAAAATAAATAAAAACGTAAAAGAGGAAGCATCTTAAATGAGATGCTTCCTCTTTTACGTTTAATCTAATACTTTTCCCTTTGTTTCTGGTACACATAGTAGCATTGTAATTAACCCGATTGGGTAGATGATAAAAATCAAGGACAATGCTCCAAGTAGGTTGCCACCTGTAGCGAGTAAGCCAATAATAACAGGCCCAAATCCAGCTAACCCACGTCCTGTACCGAAAATAAAGTTTTCAGCGGTAGAGCGAGCTTCAGCAGGATAGTTTTCAGCTAAAATTGCCCCAAATCCTCCCATCATTCCATTTGCAAAAAATCCAAGCAATGCACTTCCCCATAATAATAATGTTGAATCTGTGAATAAGAAGAAGTAAATGAGACAGTATACTGTACCGCCAATATAATAGATTGCAAAAGTTTTACGGCGACCAATTTTATCAGCTAGAATACCAAAGATTGCAATTCCAATTAGCATACCGATGGTAGAAATGAACATCCAGCCACTTGCTTTTGCTAATGTATAGTTATATTTATTTGCTAAAATAGTGGGCATCCATGTGAAGATTCCGTAATATCCGAAGTTTTGGATAAACGACATAATAATGAGACCGATTGTTGTAATTGTTACTTTTTTATTGGCAAATAACTTTCGAAGTGGGAATTTTTTTATATGTTTTAGTTGTTCTGCTTCAGTAGTTGTTAATTTACCTGTAGCTTCTTTTTGCAACAGTTCCTTTTTGTAGCGTTGTTTTTGCTCCCATATTTTCGGTTCACTTAAACTTTTACGGACATAGACAGCTAGTAAAGCTGGAATTAATCCAAATAAGAAAACGGCTCTCCATCCAAAGTGCGGGACAATAAATGCTGGAAGGAGTGAAGCAACCAGTACACCAAATTGCCATCCAAGTGCAACAACAGATGTCGCTTTAGCGCGCATTTCTTTAGACCATGTTTCTGTTACAATGGCCATTCCGATTCCGAATTCACCACCAACCCCCATTCCAACTAAAAAGCGCAGAATTAATAATTGCCAGTAGTCTGTTGCGAAATAAATGAGTGCGGTTGCTAGTGAAAACAGTAAGATTGTGAAGGCCATTGTACGAATACGGCCAAATAAATCAGCAATAAATCCAAATAAATAAGAACCAATTAACATCCCTATTGTGGTAGCTAATGTTAAGTTTCCACCTTCAACAGGACTTAAGTGAAACTCTTTTAAAATATAGACAAGTACGAAAGATAATAGCAACATATCTAAACCTTCTGCTGCATATCCTAGCGCAGAACCAAATAATGTTTTATATCTTTTCGCTTTCGTCTCCTCTGTTATTTGTTGTACATCAGTAGTGACGTTCATTATTACTCCTCCTTATTTTCTACAGTCGCTATGGAAGAATAACAAAAGGCCTTCTCACCTGATATGATGAGAAGGCCAAAAAAGCATACGTATCCCCCAAAAAGAACATACGTATATTATATTCCGACTTCCTTCTCAACCTCACGGGGTTGGGTTAAAGGACTGTATTATATTACTTTATTTTTAGCACTCTTCTATTGTATTGTCAAATAAAGAGGAAGTTATTATGTGTAAAATATTTCAAAAAATATTTCGTTCTTCTTGACGCCGACTTCATTATTTTCCCATAATAAAACTAACTAAATAAAAAGGAATGAATCAAAGATGCTAAATTTAGTACTCATGATGATTGAACGAGTCGGACTTATAGTTATTTTAGGATTTTTACTCTCTCATATTAAAACTTTCAGACGCCTCCTTCATAAACAGGATGGCTATGTAGATAAGCTGAAGCTTATTTGTATTTTTTCGGTATTTACAATTGTAAGCAATTACACTGGGATTGAAATAGCAGGAAATACGATTATGAATGAAAACTGGTTACAAGGTGTTTCTTCGTCAAGTACAATTGCGAATACGCGTATTATGGGTGTCGGTATTAGCGGCTTACTTGGTGGCCCTATCGTAGGGGTTGGAGTAGGATTTATTGCTGGTATTCATCGTTATATGCTTGGTGGTACGACAGCGCTAAGCTGCGCAATCTCTTCTATTTTAGCTGGGATTATAACTGGTTATATCGGATATATTTTCAAAAAATATAATCGTACAATTACTCCTAAATTTTCAGCAGTTTTAAGTGTTTTTATCGTATCTTTAGAAATGCTTATGATTTTATTAATTATAGAGGATGGAATTAGCGTTGTGAAAACAATAGCGATACCAATGATTCTTGTAAATAGTTTTGGAAGTTTTATTTTACTTTCTATGATACAAGCTATTTTGCGTCAGGAGGAGAATGCAAAGGCACTTCAGACTCATAAAGTATTACGTATTGCAGATAAAACGTTACCGTATTTCCGCCAAGGCTTAACAGAAGAATCATGTAAGCATGTGGCACAAATTATTCACCGTTTTACAGGAACAGATGCGGTATCCTTAACAGATACAGAGAAAATATTAGCTCATGTTGGATTAGCATCAGATCACCATATTCCTTCACATAGTTTAATAACCGGTTTGTCGAAAGAAGTGTTAAACACAGGAAAAATAATGAAAGCGAAATCACGTGAGGTTATTAATTGTCAACATGAAGGCTGCCCTTTGCAAGCGGCGATTGTAATTCCACTAACTTCGCATGGAAATACGATAGGGACATTAAAACTCTATTTCAAAAATCCTAACCAGTTAAGTCGTGTGGAAGAGGAATTAGCAGAAGGGTTAGCAAAAATATTCTCCACGCAGTTAGAGTTAGGAGAAGCTGAGTTGCAAAGTAAATTACTTCAAGATGCGGAGATAAAAGCATTACAAGCGCAAATTAACCCGCACTTTTTATTTAATGCGATTAATACAGTATCAGCTTTATGCCGAACAGATGTAGAAAAAGCAAGGAAGTTATTATTACAGCTTAGCGTATATTTCCGTTGTAATTTGCAAGGGGCACGTCAGTTATTGATTCCACTAGAACAAGAATTAAACCATGTACAGGCATACTTATCACTAGAACAAGCAAGGTTCCCAAATAAGTATGAGGTAAAGATGTATATTGAGGATGAGCTAAAGACAACTTTAGTACCACCATTTGTTCTTCAACTATTGGTTGAAAATGCATTGCGACATGCTTTTCCGAAGAAGCAACCAGTATGCGAAGTGGAAGTGCATGTTTTTGAAAAAGAGGGTATGGTTCACTTTGAAGTAAAAGATAATGGACAGGGAATTGAGGAAGAACGTTTAGAACAATTAGGAAAGATGGTAGTTTCGTCAAAGAAAGGGACTGGAACAGCTTTATATAATATTAATGAACGTCTTATTGGATTATTTGGAAAAGAAACGATGCTTCATATCGAAAGTGAATTAAATGAGGGGACAGAGATTACTTTTGTTATTCCAAAAAAAGTAGGGGAGGAAGAGCAGATTGTTAAAAGTACTAGTAGTTGACGATGAAATGTTAGCACGTGATGAACTAAAGTATTTATTAGAGAGAACGAAAGAAGTTGAGATAATTGGTGAGGCTGATTGTGTGGAAGACGCATTAGAAGAACTAATGCAAAGTAGACCAGATATTGTGTTTTTAGATATTCAATTATCCGATGATAACGGATTTGAAATCGCGAATATATTAAAGAAGATGAAAAATCCACCTGCAATTGTATTTGCTACTGCCTATGATCAATATGCGCTGCAAGCATTTGAAGTAGATGCGTTAGACTACATTTTAAAACCATTTGATGAAGAGCGTATTGTGCAGACATTAAAGAAGTATAAAAAACAAAAACAAGCGCAAATAGAAACGAAGCACGAAATAAAGGGGACAGATGTAACAGCAGAGATGCATAAATTAGCATTACCAATTGAAGAATCAATCGTACTTGTGAATATTGAAGATATTATATATGTAGGGCTTGTAGATGGGAAAGTCACAGTAAAAACAATGAGGGAAACGTATGTAACACATGATACACTTGTAATTCTAGAGAAGAAGTTACCACAAGCAAGCTTCATGCGCGTACACCGTAGCTTTATTGCGAATATTAATCATATTACTGAAATTCAGCCATGGTTTAATTCTACTTATAATTTAATCATGAAAGAAGGATCGAAAGTACCTGTTAGCCGTACATATGCAAAAGAACTCAAGAAGCTGCTTCGTATTTAAGAAGCAGCTTTTGTATTTCATCCTTTTATATTTGTAACTGATTCTGTATATTTGACGTTCTGTTATGTAAACGCTTACTTATACGTTTGTATCCTATACAATAAAGGTACCAAATCGAAAGAGGTGGCCAAAATGAGTACGAAAAAAGTATATAGTTTCTTATCACAAGCATTCATATTCTCAGCTATTATGTTAATTTCTAATATTATTGCAACACATTTACCAATTCCAATGCCTTCATCGGTAATCGGGTTAGTTATTTTATTTAGTCTATTATGTTTAAAAGTTATTAAATTGGAGCAAGTTGAATCACTCGGAACAGCTTTAACAGGTATTATTGGATTCTTATTCGTCCCATCAGGTATTTCAGTTATTAATTCTCTTGGTGTAATGGGGCAATACTTTGTACAAATTTTAACTGTAATTGTTGTAGCAACAGTTATTTTACTCGCTGTAACAGGGTTATTTGCACAATTTATTTTAGGAAAAGATGAAAAAGAAACAGAAGATACAAAAGAATTGAAAGTAGTAAATAAAGGACGCAAGCACGGAAAGGTTGCGTAACCATTGCATTTATATATTGTTAGGAGGTAATGAACATGGCAAGCACAATGACTCCATATTTCGGAATCGTCGTTTCATTAATCGCATACGGAATCGGAACATTATTATTCAAGCATTCAAAAGGGTTCTTCCTATTTACGCCATTATTCGTAGCGATGGTATTAGGGATTGTCTTTCTAAAGGTAGGTAACTTTACTTTTGAAGAATATAATACTGGCGGAAAAATGATTAGTTTCTTCTTAGAGCCAGCAACCATTGCATTTGCTATCCCACTCTATAAACAAGTTGATAAGTTGAAAAAATATTGGTGGCAAATTTTATCAGCTATCGTGGTTGGATCTATTTGCTCAGTAATTGTCGTGTTAATTGTTGCAAAAGCAATCGGTTTAGATACAGCAGTAATGAATTCAATGCTACCACAAGCAGCAACAACAGCAATTGCGTTACCAATTTCAGAAAGTATTGGTGGTATTCCAGCAATTACATCGTTTGCAGTTATTTTCAACGCAGTTATCGTATACGCATTAGGAGCATTATTCTTAAAAACATTTAGAGTGAAACATCCGATTGCAAAAGGTTTAGCGCTTGGAACAGCGGGTCATGCATTAGGAGTTGCGGTAGGAATTGAAATGGGTGAGGTAGAGGCAGCAATGGCAAGTATTGCTGTAACGGTAGTTGGGGTTGTAACAGTAGTTGTCATCCCAATGTTCATACCATTCATTGGATAGTAAAACTTACTTAAAAAACAAGAAAAGCAAGCTATTTGTAGGACAGATTTCTACTGATAGCTT
>NZ_JBNLYE010000132.1:0-11454 GCF_050172095.1 Bacillus sp. GMs2/2 | reverse complement strand
GAATACTCAAATAAAAAACTGAGGTATCTACCTCAGTTTTTTCGATAACTTATTTCATTAAAGATACCTCTTCAACAAATTCACCAATTTTATTTTGAAAATCATAATCAAAGTTATATTCCTGTCCTGTTAACTCTTCATTTACTAAAATAGTTGTTGCCCCTACTTCTCTCTTTGCGATTTCCGGAAATGAAGCGACAGGTTGTACTTTTAATGACGTTCCCATAACGAGAAGTACATCTGTTTCATATAAACGTTTCATCGCATTTTGATATTGAGGCAGTGTATCTCCGTATAAAACAACGTCTGGATTTAAAATGAAATTACACTTCTGACAGCGCGGCACTTCATGATCAATCATATACTGTAAATCATATCCCGCTTTACACTTCGGACAATGTGCTGTTTGAAGTGTTCCATGTAAATCAATGACATGTTTACTGCCACCTAATTGATGTAAACCGTCAATATTTTGCGTTAAAATCGTAATATCTTTCCCTTGTTCTTCTAGCTCAGCTAAAAAATGATGTCCACGATTTGGTTTATATTGATGGAACGTATTAATTTGAAAGATTTCTTTATAATGCTTCCAAAATTCTTTCGGACTTCGGTTATAGTACCCTCTTGATAAGTACATCTCCACATTCGCATCAGCATACAATCCATTTGCTGAACGGAAATCTGGGATACCACTTTCCGTACTTGCACCAGCGCCTGTTAATACTGTAATTTTCTTCGCTTTTTCTAAAATTGAACGAACTTCTTCAAATTGTTGCACAAAAATCACCTCTATGTATTTTCCTATTCTTATTATACCAGTTGTTTACAGGAGGTGTTGTACAATTCATTTTACTTAATGCGTTGCGCCCCCAACCTCTACAATATCTACTTCAACTGTCGTCGTTACTTCGATTGCCAATTCTATCCCCTTACAAATAGTAGAAAGTGACATACTCGATTGCCCTGGATAATTAATCGCTTGTTCTGGTAAGAACGGAATGTGAATGAATCCGCCTTTTATTTTCTTATCATGTTTCTCTAGTTCATGCATAAGTCCATAGAATAAGTGATTACAAACGAATGTGCCTGCCGTCTGTGAAACAGATGACGGTATGCCCTCTTCGCGAAGTTTTTTTACGATTGCTTTCATCGGAAGTGTAGACCAATACGCAATCGCTCCTTCTTCTACAACCGGTACATCTACTGGCTGATTCCCTTCATTATCAGCAATTCTTGCATCATCAATATTAATTGCGACACGTTCTATCGTAATATCTGGTCTGCCCCCAGCTTGTCCGATACATATAATAATTTCCGGCGCTAGTTCTTCTATATACTCTTTTAATACGCTTATTGATTTATGAAATACAGTTGGTATTTGTTTGCTTATTATCTTGTATTCTCCAATTGTTTTTTCATGCAAACCTTTTGCTACTTCCCAAGCTGGATTGATATTTTCTCCGCCAAACGGATCAAACCCTGTTAATAATACTGTTTTCATAGTTTTATCCTCCTAATTAAAAACGATATACAAGGCCGTACATAATAAACATATTTATGATAAAAATTGAAAGAGCAATTGGTACTTGCGCTTTAATAACCGCATTTTTATCCTTTAGCTCTAAAAGCATCGCAGGTACGATATTAAAGTTTGCTGCCATTGGTGTAAGCAGCGTTCCGCAATATCCAGCAAACATACCGAGTGCTGCCATAATTGCTGGGTTTCCGCCGTGCATTTGAACTATTAAAGGTAAGCCAATTCCGCCAGTAATAACAGCAAACGCTGCGAATGCATTTCCCATTACGACTGTAAATAGCATCATGCCTAAACAGTACGCCATAACAGCAACGAACGGATACTCTGTCGGTAACACTTGTCCGACTAAATCAGAAACGACTTGTCCAACGCCCGACTTCGCAAAAATACCGCCAAGTGCCGCTAACATTTGTGGTAAAATAACAGCCCAGCCGACAGCTTGTAATAGTCTGCTTCCTTCTTGAACAGGCGTTGTTATTTTCGATTTTGTAATACGCATCGCCGCGACAAATGCGAGTAATGCACCAAGCGCTAATGCAACTAAAGTTACTTTATCTGGATCAACAAGAGAGACATTTCCCCATTTAATTTTCCCTAACGTCAACGTACCGATAATTGTAAAAATAGGAATTAATAGTGCAGGCATAAAAATTTTATTTTTTAATTTCTCAGCATGTTTTACACGTTCTTGTACTGGAACTTCTTTTTCCTCTGATTTTGTCACTTTATTTAGCGAGGCTAAAACGACCATAGCGAGCACGATACAGCCAACGTAAAACGAAGGAATTACATTTCCAAATAAAAATGTAACTGCAAACAATGCCCAAAATAAACTAGAACCGAATCTGTTTGGATGTTCACGATCGAATGCGATACGAACAGCGATAAAAGCAACAATTATCCCTAATACATAATAGATTGTATCCATTGTGATGATGTTCATATTAGATTGCCTCCTTCTCTTCTTTTCCTTCTGCCTTCATTGTTTTCTCTATATATTTATCAAACCTTCTAAATCTAATCCAGCTTACAATAAGTGCAGATATTGCTGTCGGAATGCCCCAAAGTGCCATATCCCATACACCGACATGCATACCTACTGAATCGAAGAATCCTTTCATTAATAAAATAGCACCAGTTGCGATGAAAATATCTTCTCCGAAAAACCAAGCTGTATTTTCCGCAGCAGCTGCGTTTGCTTTAATCTTTTCTCTTAATTTTTCAGGAAGTTTACCGTATTTACCTTGCGCGGCCCCTTCTGCCATCGGTGCAACGAGCGGCCTTACTGTTTGCGCATGCCCACCAATATTAAGCCCTAGTGCTGCTGATGATTCTCTTATCGTAAAATATGACATTAATACTCTTCCAGTTGTTGCTCCTTTTGATTTCGTTATAAGTGCTTCTGCTCTTTCTTTTAAACCGTAACGCTCTAAAATTCCGATTACCGGTAAAGTTAATATAATTGGCATAGACATATATCTATTTTCTATGAAAAATTTACCGAACATGCTGATCACATCATAAAAACTTAACCCTGAAACCATACCAGTAACAATACCTGCAACCATAACTACTAAAAGTGTATTTAATCTAAATAAAAAGCCCACTGCAACAAGTAGTATTCCGATTAATTTAATCATTTCTAGCACTTCCCCCTATTTTTTATTTCGGTGCACAAATAGAAATACCATTAAGTTTGAATGTTCTGTATATTCTTTCTGCAAATTGTACTGCTTTTTCCCCATCACCGTGTAAACAAATCGTTTGCGCCTGAACTGCTACTTTCTCTCCATTGATCGAATTTACATGGCCTTCTTTCACCATTTGAAGTACTTGCTTTATCGCTTCGTCTTCATCTTTTATAAGTGCATTTTCTTCTGTACGGCTCGTTAATGTACCATCTTGCTTATATGTACGATCCGCAAAAGCCTCTTGTACGAGAGTTACTTTGTATTTTTCTGCAGCCTGTATAAATGCCACGCTATTTGCTAATCCGTAAAGTAATAGACTTGGATTTATATGATAAATTGCCTTTGCAATTGCATCTGCAATTTCCGGATTAGTTGCCGCCATATTATATAGAGCACCGTGCGGTTTCACATGATGCATCTTCCCGCCAGCCACTTTTACAAAACCGTCTAATGCACCAATTTGATATAAAACATAATCGTATACTTCACTTGCTGAAACATTCATGTTCCTTCTACCAAATCCAATTAAATCTGGAAATCCGGGGTGTGCCCCTATTGCTACGTTATGTTGCATTGCCTTTTCAATCGTTTGCCGCATAACAGACGGATCACCTGCATGAAAACCACAAGCAACATTTATAGAGGATACGAATGGAAGAATTTCATCATCATTCCCCATTTTATAAGCGCCAAAACTTTCTCCTAAATCACAGTTTAAATCGATTGTCTTCACATTATTTCCCTCCTAATTTCAGCTTCGTAAAGCAATGAATTTCTTTAATAGATTCATATTTACTTCTTGTTCTATGTACAATTGTTCCGCTTCTTCAAGCGTAATTTTCTCAAAAGAAACATAGTCCCCCGGCTTTAGCTGGGCAAGAAGAGGTAAATCTACTGAAATGATATTTCCCATTCTCGGATAGCCACCTGTCGTTTGCCTATCTGCCATTAATATAATCGGCTGTCCACCATTAGGAACTTGAATGGTTCCAAATGTAACAGGACTCGATAAAATCTCTTTTTCTTCAATCCTATTTAAAACTTCTCCCTCAACCCTGTAGCCCATACGGTCAGCATAATTAGATACCTTATACTCTTTCGTAAAAAATGCCTTTCTACTTTCTTCGGTAAATTGATCGTATTCAAAGTCAGTTATGACACGCAACTTAGGATGTTTCTTATACTTTGGTAGTACGCTGTTGCTAATTACCCATTTCGTTTTTATTCGCTCATCTTTTTGTAAGTCTTGAATGAAACGATTCGCCATTTCTGAGTACGTACCAATTTGAAAACAATCTCCTTTTTTCAGCATTCTTCCTTCTATACCACCAATCGCAGCACGTATGTACGTACTTTTGCTTCCCATTGTACGCTCAATATGTATACCACCCGCAAAAGTCACATACGCTCTACAACCACTTTTCACTTTTCCAAAACAAAGCATACTACCTTCTTCCGCTAAAATGGGACGCCATAATGGGATACGTTCTCCATTTAACAACGGTTCCATATCAACCCCACCAATTGCGAGTAAAGTCGTTTTCTTTATTAACAATTTAGGACCTAAAATCGTCATTTCTAATCCTGCTTCATTCTCTTCATTACCGACTAACATATTAATGAGCCTAAGCGCATTTTTATCCATAGCACCCCCAACAGGTACACCAAACTGTTGATAATAAGATCGCCCTAAATCTTGGACTGTTGTAAACATTCCTGCATGCAAAACTTCTACATCCATTCTTTAGCCCCCTCAAGTGATACGTACTCTTCCTTCGTTATCGGGATAAATCGTAAATACATACCACTTTGAATATATGTTGGCATTTCTTCTTTCGGATTAAATAGAGTAATAGGTGTTCGGCCGATAATATTCCATCCACCTGGTGTTTCAAGCGGATAAATACCTGTTTGATTTCCGCCAATACCTACTGAACCAGGAGAGATTTGTAACCGTGGTTTTTCTTTTCTAGGTGTTTCTAATTCTTTTGAAAGTCCTCCTAAATACGGGAACCCTGGTGTAAAACCTAGCATATATACAAAATATGTAGTTTCACTATGTATTCGAATCACATCTTCTACTTGTAAACCGTGATAATGCGCGACTTCTTCTAAATCTGGTCCATATTCTCCCCCGTAGCACACTGGTATAGAAATATGTTTCACATCCTGTTTTACTTCTTCTTTATAAGAATCACACAGCTCCTTTATATACTGGCGAACGTAATCATGTGACCTTTCACTTCTCTCATTTCCCTTCCATACTTCGTATACATTGTAGTAAACAGCTAATGAAGTAAACGACGGAACGCACTCTATCATTCCTGCAAACGGATGTTGCTGCAGTGCTTTAAATAACCGCTGTACTTTCTCATATATACCCATCTTAATTTCTTCACCAAATGTAACAATAATTGCTTGATCCCCTAACGCAGAAAATTTCATCCTACTCCCTCTTTCTATGCCAAAAAGCCGAGTTCTTTCGAAATGCGATGCGCTGTTTCTTTCACCTTCGCAATAAAATATGAAATGTTACTTTCGCTGTACTCAATTGCTAATCCTGAAATACTAATGCCTGCTACAACCGTTCCATCGCTCGCGAAAATGGGTGCTGCTATCGCGGCTGTATGATTTTCTAACTCAGAATAACTAATTGTGTAGCCTTCCTTTTTTGCCATTTGCAACACTTCTAACAATTGTTCCTTATCCACGATTGTTCCATCTGCAAACTGTTTTAAATCCACTTCCTCTATGTATCTCAGTTTCTCTTCCTCAGAGAAATACGATAGTAAAATTCTTGGACATGCACCAGCATAAAGCGGTGCTCTTCTTCCAACCGCCGTATACACGCGTACCGGCTGAACACCCTCCATCTTTTCAACGTAAATTGCCTCATTATCATCTTGAATTATTAAATTAACTGCCTGTCCTAAACTATCTCTAAGTTCTTTCATATAAGGAATTGCTATATTTCTTACTGATAATCGTTGTGAAACAAGTTGACCGAACCGTAAAAATACGACCCCTAAACGATATTTCCCCTTTTCGTTTTTTTGTAAAAACGCCATCTCTTCTAACGAGCCAATTAAACGATAAACAGATGTTTTCGGCATATTTGTAAGCCGAACCATCTCAGTTAAACTTAGCTCTTCATGCTCATAAAACAACTCTAAAATATCCATTGTCTTAACTGCCGTTTTATTTATACTCATTCTATCTCCCTTTCGTTCCAAATTACGGAACTTAAATTCCATTTTTCGAAACAAACATATAATTTAAAATTATAAAATATTCCTTCAATTCAATCAATAGATTTTAAGCAAATAAAAAAGTATGGAAGAATATCTCTCCCATACTTCACCACACTTTATAACGCTCTTACTTGTTCCAACGGCCAGAAAACAGCTTGTCCTTTTCCGACAATTTCATCTTCTGAAATAAAGCCAAACATGCGACCATCCTTAGAAACTTCACGATTATCCCCTAAAACAAATACTTGGCCTTCTGGCACTTTCGTTTTCCCAGTGATTTGTTCTAACGTAAAGTCTGGAGTTAATACACGACCTACTGCTTTTTCTTTAAACTTTTTTAAATATGGTTCTTCCATCGCTTTTCCGTTTACATATAAAACATCATTTTTATACTCAACTGTATCGCCTGGCAAACCAATTACTCGTTTTACTAAATCGTATCCTTCTTTTCCGTGGAAGACGATAATATCAAAGCGATCTAATCCACTTATACTATAACCAATCTTATTCACGAGAACTCGTTCGTTATTTTTTAAAGTGGGCATCATTGATTCACCTTGCACTAAAGAAGGTGTAAATAAAACACCGCGAATAATAGCAATTAATACAAGGGTAAAACCTATCGTTTTAGCCCAAGAGAATAATTCTTTCTTCGTATTTTCCTTCATCGTTTCTCCTCTTTCTTAAGCACTTATTTTATTATTTCAACTAATTCTTGTACTAAATTAGGATCTATTTCAGAAAAACATGATTTTCCTTCTCTTACCGCTGTACCGACATGCGCCTGCGTGATTCCAGTTTCATCTAGCAATCGCTTTATATTTTCTTTCGTCACGCCAGCTCCAGCTACAAGCTGAATTTGACCATCGCTTACCTTTTGCATTTCTGTAAGCACCGGAATATTCTCTACTATATTTCCTTGTCCACCTGAAGTTAAAACGTGAGTCACTTTATGAAACTTCTTTAAAGTTCTCATCGCTTCTACTGGATTTTCTATATCATCTATCGCACGGTGGTACGTTACATTTATTCCATCTACAACAGATAGTAAGTCCGCTAATTTCTCTTCATCCACTTCATTTCGTTCATTTAATACGCCTAATACTACACCAGCTGCTCCTAACTTCTGTGCAACTATAATATCTTCTTTCATCATTTCAATTTCTTCTTCCGTATATGTAAAAGACTTCGCATGCGGACGAATCATAACATGAATTGGTATACTTACCGCTTCTACCGCTTTTTTTATAAAAGCATAACTCGGTGTTAAACCACCTTCTGTATAAGATGAAATTAATTCAATCCGCTTCCCGCCAGCGCTTTCAATTCGTTTTACATCTTCTAAACATGTTGCAATAACCTCTAGCATGAGATGACCTCTTTTCGTGCTTTTTTCTTATTATAACATTAGTAAAAATAAGAAGCCTAGCTTTCTCCTTTAAAACTTAAAAAAGAAGAATGAAAAGAAAGATTTTTTTATTGGCAACAATTATTGGTAACATCCTATTATTCATGTACACTCCTACCACAATGAAAAAACCCGTCATTTTGACGGACTTTTCTAATTTCAAGCTTTTCTTTCCTCAGTTTTCATATCAATGCCTAATTGATCTTCCAATAACTTTACACCTTTCTTTGTAAGATGGACAGCCCGATTCTTATCCGTTTTTGTAATCCATTCCTGTTCAAAAAATAGTTTTGCTATTGCAGATCCTAACCAACCGGCAATATGGTAGCGTCGTTCACTCCAATCAAGGCAAGGTTTTGCAAATACCCTCCTTTTTGTATCTGCCTCATCAACATTTATTCCAAAATTCAGAAACCATTGCTTACCTTGTTCCGTTACAATGTATTCTCCATCCTCTAAAATTATAAATTGCCTATCTAGTAATTTTTCAGTTATCTCTACACCGAGTTTGCCTGCAAGATGATCATAACAAGTTCGAGCATAACGAATTTGTTTTAGTTGGCTTGATTGTTTTAAAGAGCGAACTTGAACTGTTGGTGCAATTGTCCCTAACTTTTCAAGCACTTCTGCAACTTCTTGATTAGCAAGTCGATAGTAACGATGTCTACCATGTTGTTCAACTGTAAGTAAATTCCCTTCTACTAATTTAGAAAGATGCGAACTAATTGTTGGATGTGACACTTTTGCCATATAAGCCAATTCACTAGCAGGTAGTGCCTGATTATTCATTAGACAATCTAATATGATTGCTCTTGTAGGTTCAGCAATTAGTTTAGCTATATATGAGATATTCGGATATACATTCATATTTCGATGATACCCTAACTATTAAATTGATACAATTATTTTAAGTTTAATAGTAAAGGAGAATGTATTATGAATGCAATTGATCTTAGTATATTAAATTTGAAAGAAACGAGAAGGCGCTCAGAAAAATTATGGAATTCTCTTCCTAATAATTTTCTTAATTGGAAGCCTAATCCTGAGGCTATGTCTTTTGGTGAGATGATTCGTCATGTATGGAGTTCAACTTTTTACTACCATATGATTATAAAAAACAACGGTTCAATAAACGACATACGTATCCCGTATGATGACGAGCCGATTACTTGTGTAAAAAAAGAAATTGAATTGGCACAATCATACTTTACTGACTTCATAGAATATGTTCAATCGATAAGCATAGCCGAGCTAGATTCAAGACTTATTGATAGAAGCGATGTTGGCTATCAACGATATTTAGGCGATATGCTATTACGAATTGCCTATCATGATGCGGTCCATGCAGGTCAATTTTTACAATATTTACGAACGGTAAACTTAGAAAGACCATTAATTTGGGATTAAATACGAAAAATGTTTATACAGCCTCCAAACTGGCATTACAATAAGAATTTTTCAACAAGAAACAATCACAAAACCATGATAATCATTTATATTAAAAACCTACATCTCAACCAAGTGCTTCATACACATAAAAAGCACGGGTTTGATTACTAATCAAACCCGTGCTTTCAAAACAAATATAATATCCATAAACAATAAAATGTAAGCTTTAAAAACTACGACCGAAACGCCGCATCCGCCAGCATAGACAATGTTGCATCATCCATCGGTGGATTATGCAGTCCTGCTCTGACGTTTAAATAGTAACGATGGAGCGGATTTTTTTCTGATAAACTTTTTGCTCCTACGATGCGCATCGATTTATCCACTATAGATATCGCCGCATTTGTTACAGCATATTTCACGGCTGCTAATTCTGCTTGCAGTGATAGTTTATCTTCTGCCTCATCGTACTTTTTCGCAATTTGATATAAAAAGACGCGAGCTTGCATAAGCTCGAGTTCTAATTCTCCAACTAATCTTCTAACATTCGGCAATAAACTAATAGAATGGTTTAAACTGTTTGGCTTGTATGATTCCGCAAATTGAACTGCATAATTTCTTGCTGATTGTGCAATTCCTAAATAACATGCTGGTATATGTAGCAACCAGCCAACACCCTTTTGTTTTACTTTCCCGCCTTTTATATCTGTAAAAAAGCGACTTTCTATCTCTACATTTTGTAAGACAAGGTCGTGGCTAGCAGTCCCTCGCATTGCAACGCTATCCCACGTTTCTTCAATAGATACACCGAGTGTATTTCTTGGAATAACAAACTCACCAACTTCTTCTTGGCCTTCCATACTTGCTGAAATAATAAAATAATCAAGTACTGGCGCCATCGTTGTAAAAGTTTTTCTTCCATTTATAACCCACTTCTCGCCTTGTTGAACCGCTATTGTTTCTGGTTTGCCGCCACGCGTCGGACTCCCTGTTTTCGGTTCTGTTGCTGCCCTGTTAAAGAGCGCACCATTACGTACTTCTTCGCAAAACCATTTGAACATCTCATCATTCCAAGAGCGATTTTCCGCTAGCTCTTTCACAATGCCAAGATGCCAGCCAATCGATAATGCAGTAGCTCCGCAGCCTTCCGCGATTTTCTCTTGAAATAAAACAAAGTCATATAAAGAAATCGCACTACCACCAAATTCCTTCGGTAACGTTAATTTCGTATATCCGATATCTTTCAAATCATTTATATTTTCATACGGAAATGATCCCAATTCACTTAGCTGATGTTCCCTTTCCATGAACTTCGGAATCAATTTATTTATTTGTGCAATAATGAAAGATTGTTCTTCTGTTTCAACAAATGAGAGTGCCATACTATAATCTCCTTTATGTTCGATTCATCAACCGCTCACTTTTTTATTATGATTATATGAAGCTACCTCTCTATTGTTTCACTATTCCGATAAAAATACAATGTTTTTGACTAATAAGAAAAGTTCCTATTTAAGGATAGGTTCTTTTCTTATGTTAATCTCCTTTCAATGCCTTTAATGGCAAAGAGGTTACATATCCAATATACGAGAATAATTCTTTAAAGAAGAATGGAATTTCTGTGTCTAACGTTTTATATGCTGATGTCGGCGTTGGTGAAGCATACGCTTCAATATTAATATGTTTTGCAATTCTCATTGCGCGTTTCATATGAAGTGGATCACTTACAATCGTGTATGTGCGTATTCCGTTCTCTATTCCAACTTGCTTCGCATTTTTTAAATTTTCTTCAGTGAAAAGGGATTTAGTTTCAATTAAAATATCTTCCTCTTTTACACCTTGTTTCATTGCATATACTCTTGCAGTACGTGCTTCCTCAAGTTCTGCCTCGAACTTTGTACCACCTGTAAAAATAATCTTTTTAATATTTCCGTTCTTATATAAAGAAATCGCATGATTAATTCTTTCTTTAAATACAGGAGATGGTTTTCCGTTCCACGAAGCTGCTCCTAGTACGATACCAGCATCCGTTTTCACGTCATCATTTGCTTTAAAACGATAACTCCAAATATCGTAAGCTGCATAACTTACATATAAAATAGCAGAACAAATCATTAGTAAAAATACTTGAAAGATTCGTCTTTTCTTACTCTTCTTATTTTCTTTCATTTGTAATTG
>NZ_JBNLYE010000131.1:0-11495 GCF_050172095.1 Bacillus sp. GMs2/2 | reverse complement strand
AAAAAACTCTTTACTTCATTCATTAAGAATTAACCTCCCCCTTCAATGGATGGAAATTGAATATATTACATTTTATGAACTCCTATAGACAATCTTTCTTACTAATTGAGAAGAATCCTTTTTTTCTTTTCATATTGTTAGATTCGTTTAACTGGAATCCACCAACATATTTCGGTGGATTCCAGTTATTTTTCATATAATCTTTTATAAACTAGGTAATTTTCTATTTTTGGACTGCTGTTCATACGCATATCCAATATTGAAAAGCTCTTTTTCACCAAACTGTTTCCCTACAAACACTACACCGATTGGTTCTCCATTTTTATCATATCCAGCAGGAACCGCTAATTCCGGATAACCAGCTACAGCTGATAGAAGAACTTCATCGTTATTAATCATAACTAGAGCATCCAAACCTTTTTCTACTAAATACCTATCTAGCTCTTTTCTTGCATTTTCTTGACTCGTTTGCACTACGTTTTCAAACTCTTCTTTCGTTATAACAGATTTTTCAGACCCTTCAATTAATGTTTGTCCGTATTTTATTCGTCTTTTACTATCCTTTTTATTAAACGCTATAATCTCTTCTAACGATTTTACCGGTACATTCTTTTGCTGTGAAAGATAGTCGTTTACATTATGCTTGAACTCATATTCTAATGTTTGCAAATTATCTACACCCTCAGCACTTAACTGGATATTATCAGTTAATATCGCACCTGCATCTTGAAGGTCTTTTCTAATTTTTTCTGCTACTGCTTTTCTATTTTCATCTTGTTGGTCTACAGAAAAAAGAAGCCCTATCTTTTTCCCTTTTAATCCATCTATTGATAAATCCTTTGTATAATCAATTCTTTCTTTATCTTTCATTTTTTCTGTCATAACATCTTTTTCGTCATAACCTATCATTGCATTAAATAACGTTGCTGCATCTTTTACCGTTCTTGCCATAGGTCCTGCTGTATCAAGAGTTTCAACTAACGGAATAATTCCTGTTCTACTTACCATACCTAAAGATGGACGTAACCCAACTACTGATTGCTGCGCCGCTGGTGCAACAATCGATCCCGTCGTTTCTGTTCCAATTGCAAGCGGTGCAAAATCTGCTGCAACTACTGTAGCAGATCCTGAACTTGATCCTGAAGTATCGAATGTAATCGGACCGTACGGGTTTAAATTTTGTCCTTTCTTCCCGCTATACCCACTTGGCATTGTAAAAGATAAATAGTTCGCCCACTCAGACATATTCGCTTTTCCTAAAACAAATGCTCCTTCTTCTTTCAACTGCTTCACAATTGTTGCGTCTTGATCTGCAATCCAATCTTTTAATACATAAGTTCCTGCACTAGTCGGCATCACTTTTTCCGTCTGTACATTATCTTTTACAACGACAGGAATACCATATAAATTCGAATTTTTGTTTCTACCCCGCTCTTGATCTAACTTTCTTGCTTCTTCCATCGCATTAGGATTTATCTCTGTAACAGAATTTAATGTTATTCCATTTTGATCATGTTCTTGTATTCTAAAGAGATAAATACTCGTTAATTCTTCATATGACAACTTTCCATCATCAATCATTTTTTGAAGCTCATCTACAGTCGCATTTACGACTTCTTTTTCTTTTATCTTTACATTTTCTATATTGATTCCTTTAAGCTGATTATGTATCGGTTGTAGCACTCTTTCTTTATCATATACAATACGCTCAGATTCCTTTGGAAAATAATTTTTATACACGTAATATCCACCAGCACACGCTAATAAGACAATGCCTCCAGTGATAGACAGCGTTACCTTTACCCATTTCTTCATGTTGCTTCCTCCACTCTATAAGATGCTTAGCTATACAAAAAAGAGAGTTACCTTTTACTTAACTCTCTCCAATCAAAATGCTAAATGAAAAAATGAAAGATTTCAATCTAATTACTTCTTTTTTTGCATTTGCTTTGCTAACATTTCTTTCACTTGATTATACGTTAACCCTGAATTTTTATTTAAACGCTTTACTTCCTCAACATCAGTACCTACCACTGTATATTTTTTCTCATCATTCATTTTTCTAATTCCCTTCTCACCGTATTATTTCTTATATTTCTTCCCTAAATACGCATAAATTAACACCACTACAAAAAAGGAAGCTGTTTTTAAGCACAGCTTCCTTCTCGTTACATATTGTATTTCTTAATAAAATTTCACTACATCTTCAGTAGGTAAGAACGTTCTTTCTGCTGGTTGTTCGTTTGGTTCACCAAATGGCATTTGACCTACTAAGCTCCACTCTGCCGGAATGTTCCAAGTTTCTTTCACTTCAGCATCTACGATTGGGTTGTAATGTTGTAATGACGCTCCAATTCCTTCAGCAGATAATAGCATCCACACAGTATGTTGTAACATCGCATTTCCTTGATGAGACCAGAATGGGAACTGATCTTTATATAATGGCGCATTTTCTTGCATTTTTTCTACAGTTGCTTGATCTTCAAAGAATAGAACTGTTCCTACACCTGCATGAAAGCCTTTTAGTCTTTCTACAGTCGCTTCAAAGTTTTCTGCTGGTACGCGGGCTCTTAGTGTTTCTTTAACGATATCCCAAAACTTTTCATGCTCTCCATCCATTAATACAACCATACGACCACTTTGCATATTGAAAGATGTTGGTGCGTGTAAAGCTGTTTTTAACACTTCTTCAATTCTGTCTTTCGTAATTGCATCGTTTTTTGCTACTTTACGAATTGAACGGCGGTTCACAATTGCTTCTTTTAAGTTTGTTGTAGTTGCTGACATTTTAATTCCTCCAAATGTTTGTTTTATAATTTATTTTGTTATTTCATAACAAGCTAATTAGCAATATCCATCGGTATTACATTGCATACCTTCAAATGAATTTGTTTTATCCTTTTCAATTTCTTTATCAATGACCCTTTCTAGTGTTTCTTTACTAGCAAGCCCTTGAATGACTTCATCTCCAATCATGACAGTTGGAACAGCCATAATATTCGCTTCATCATATGCGTGCTGAATTGCTTCTTGATGTTTTTCCTTATATTTACGAGTTACTAAAGCATCTTTAAATTCTGCTTCAGGAAGTCCTACTTCTACCGCTAATTTTGTTAACACATCAATATCTTCAATGTTTTGCTCTTCTTGGAAAAATGCTGTGAATACGCGGTGGTGATACTCATTACCTAGTCCACGTTCTTTTGCAAATTGACATCCTTCGAAAGCTAAATGTGTATATGGGTGCGGTGAAACACGTGGCAAGCGCATATCGATTCCTAATTTCTTCGCTGTCGGAAGAATGAAAGCATCCCATGAACCTAATTTTTCTGGTTCATTCCATGGATCTATTTTTGAATATGGACTTGGACGTAATTCAAATGGCATCCATTCAATCTCTACATCTTTCTCTTTCGCTACCTCATCTAATGGACCTTTTGCTAAAAAACAAAACGGACATATAAAATCTGAGTATACTTTCATTTTTACAGTCATAACTTTTACACCTTACCTTATCGTTGTAATCAAATCAGTTACATTAAAGATAAAAAAATATAAATATTATTTAAGCATTCATTTTTTCTTGCAAAGTTTCAAACAACTGCCCCATCGTAATATTTCTCAAAACTTCTTCCATCGCGGATTGTGCTTGAATTAAAATAATTTCTAACACCGCTTGAATATTCGCCCCAATTGGACAATCTGGATTTGGTTGCTCGTGAATATGAAATAGCTTGTCTTCTTCGACTACGTTCACTGCATGATACACATCTAACAATGTGATTTCATGTAAATCCTTTAGTAATCCCGCGCCACCCGGTCCACGATTTACGTAAACAAAGCCAGCTTGTTTCAAGTACGACATGATTTTACGAATGACTACTGGATTTGTATTGACACTCTCAGCCATATAGTCTGAAGTACAAAGTGAAGATGGATTGTTTTTCAAAATAGATAAAATATGAACAGCTATGGAAAAGCGGCTACTAATTTTCATCGTAATCACCACCTCGATGTAATCATTATAGTTACAACTGAAAAATAAGTCAATCCTTTTCATAGATTTTTTATAAGTAAATTAAAAAGTGTCCCATTATGATATATGAGACACCTCTTTTTATTCTGCAAATAGCGATTGAAATTCTTCAATAAATAGCTGCACAGCGATTGAAGAATCCTTTAATGAAGGAACAGCTAAAGCAATTTCTCTCCATACTTGTGGTTCCAATTCTCTCGTTTGCACATTTTTTGGTAAATTCGTTAAAGATAATTCAGCTAATATTGCAATGCCTAATCCTTCTTGAATCATATTTAAAGCTGTAGTAACTGTCGAAATTACATACTCAGCCCGAAGTGGTACGTTTGCTTGTTTAAACATATCAATAATAGGTGGTTCGTATCCGCCCTTACATAATATGATTGGTTCATTCTCTAAATCACTAATTGTAATAGAGTCCTTCTTACAGAGAGGATGATCCTCTCTTAAGATAGCAACCATTTTCCCCTTCGTTAATGGAACAATCTCCATATCTTTATTAGGCAAAATAACAATTCCTATATCAATAACCCTCGATACTAACCAATCTTCAACTTCTTTAATCGTTCCTTCACAAAGAACCACTTCTAATTTCGGATACTTCTCCTTAAAAAGGTTTATCATTTTGGGTAAGAAATGTGCAGAAGCACTCGGAAAACTACCAATTCGAATCGTCCCAACTTCGTGTCCTTTCTCCATCGCAACTTCTTGTTCAATCTTCTCTACACCGTTCAAAATCTCTCTAATATGTACAAGAATCCTGTTTCCTACATCCGTAACGAGGAGCCCTTTTCGTTTATCACGTATAAGAATAGTAACTCCTAACTCTGACTCAATACTTGAAATCGCATGACTAACAGCTGGCTGCGTCATATTTAATACCCTGGCAGCTTTCGTAAAACTACCTAACTCAACAGTTTTTATTAATACTTGCAGTTGTGTAATGGTCATAACTAATCACTTATACTCCTCATAAAAAAGATTCATTTTATTTATTACAGTCGATATCATATCATAGTGAAATGAATAACAACAAGGAGGTCTTTCAGTGACACAGCTTTCTCGAACTAAGACGGCCATCATCCTTACCTTTCTCGTTTTCATGTGGGGAATCAATTGGCCTTTATCAAAGTTTGCCCTGCATTATACACCACCTGTTTTATTTGCAGGCGTTCGAACTTTAATTGGAGGATTCATTTTACTCCTGTTCGCATTACCGAAATACAAAGAGTTACATTTAAAAGAAACGTGGCATTTATACGTTATTTCTTCTTTACTTAACATCATTATATTTTACGGATTACAAACTGTCGGCCTTCAATATATGCCTGCTGGGTTATTTTCCGCCATTGTATTTCTACAACCAGTTTTACTCGGTATTTTCTCGTGGATATGGCTTGAAGAATCAATGTACGGCTTGAAAATTTTCGGGCTTGTTCTCGGATTTATTGGTGTAGGTGTTATTAGCTCTAGCAGTTTAACAGGACATATTTCTATCATTGGAATCCTTCTCGCGTTAGGATGCGCTATCGGCTGGGCACTTGGCACAGTATTTATTAAGAAGACTGGTCACCGTGTTAATGCCATTTGGATGGTAACACTTCAGCTTATTATTGGTGGCCTTTGCTTAATTGGATTTGGTTCAGAGTTTGAAAGCTGGTCTAGTATCGCTTGGAGTATGCCATTTGTTAGCGTACTTCTCTTTATTTCATTCTTTGTTATTGCAATGGGGTGGCTTGCATACTTCACACTTGTTGGAGCTGGTGAAGCAAGTAAAGTTGGGGCTTATACATTCCTCATTCCACTAATAGCTATTATTGTAAGTTCAATTTTCTTACATGAGGCTATTACCATTAGCTTATTCATCGGACTATTATTTATTGTTGTGAGTATTTGTTTTGTAAATATAAAACCGAAAACACTTGCTGTAAGGCAGCAAGTTGAATTGAAATAAACGTAAGAAAGAGCCTACTGTTTGTAGGCTCTTTCTTACGTCTTACTTTTTACGACGTACTACAAAAACACACGCACTTACCGACGATACTATGGCAAAAATAGATAAGACAATTGCTATCAATTGCATATTACTAGTACCTTCATTTTTTTCTACACTAGACACTTCACCATGTTCTCCTGTTAATGACGTACCTTTTGCAATTGTAGTAAGTGAATGCGGTTTTTCAGCTTTTTCATCACCTGTCCATTCAACAATTTCTCCATCTTTATATTGTTGATATGCGTCCCAAGCTATTTTTTGCTCTTTATCCGGATTTTTAGCGACGAAAGTAAATCGCTGGAACTGACCTGTTAAAATTCCTTCTCCTGTCGCTTCCCATACTACAGTTTTAACTTTTCCGGCATTATCTTTTTGCTCCTCAACTTTCCATCCTGGCACTGGTTCATACTGTTGGAACTCCACTCCAGACGGTATTTTCAGTGTAACTTTTGTCGTTGCTACATTTTTTTCAACTGGTACTTTTATCGTATAAGTCTCCCAAGAACCAACGTCAGAAGTTGCTGGTTTTACAGTGACGTGCGCACTAACAGGTAACGAAAACATTCCCATTGCAATAATTGTTGCGATCATTGTTGTTCCTAATTTTTTTATACGTTTCATTTTCTATTTACTCCTTTTCATCTATAACATCTGTTTATCCTGCTACTCGCTAGCAGCGTGATTGGTAAAATTTTATCTGCCACCTACAATAAATTTAAAATCTGTATCGAAACTATCAAGAGATTTTGTTAATCCATGAACATGTATATTCCAGTTTCCTGTCATATTAATATACATACCTTCTGCTTCATATTCTCCTGGTGAAACTACTGAAACTTTAAATGAACCTTTTCCCATGTTCATATCTAATGATTGAGTCGTCAATATCATTTGTTCCATATCAGTAACAGGCTGTCCCTTTTCGTCCTTTAGTGTAATATGGAATTTATTTTGTCCTACCTTATTCGGACTTACATTTAGCGTAAGTTCATATCCATTATCTAATTGCTTACTCTCTGTAAATGGTCCAGTAGGAGGCATCGGTGGTGTTTGTACGTTTGTCATAAAAGCTACGATTACGAAAATGATAATTCCAATGACAAACTCTACTTTCACCGTAGCTCCTAATCCTTGCTGCGCTCTTATTCTCCCTTTCACATAATGAATAATTCCCAATATCCCCATGAAAATAAATAATAGTATCTTTGCTAATAAAGCCAATCCATACTTCGTATCAAATAACGAGTGGATTGTTGGAATAAAAAATGTACTATTAAAAAGGCCTGTTATTAAAATCACAATGACAGCACCTGTTGCCCACGGTGAAAAACGCTTAATCATATCCCAATACATATGCCACTTATTATCCTCTTTACATAAAAGAAGAATAATAGATGATAAACCACCAACCCATAATGAAGCTGCTAATAAATGTAGAAAATCCATAACGACAGCAATGTCTTTAAACTTTAAACCGTATGCGTGACTATTAAAGGCCTTCATAACAAGTAGCCCTATAAACAATAGTATTGGAATACTCCATACTTTAAACGACGAAAACTTCTCATGCTTCACCGCAAAATACGTAACAATTATAAGCGTACTAATGAGAACCATTTGAGTAATCCATACATAACCAAAAACAGAAAGCTGTAATGTTTCTTTTAATAGTAAAGGATTGAATGCTTCTAGCCATGAAACATCAGCATTTATTTTCGCTTGCAGTGGTAGATTGAATAACAAGCTAATCAATATCCCAAATAAAGAGATCCATATTATGTTCTTACTCCTTGATCGAACCGAGGTTGCATTGCCTTTATACATAATAAGATTAAAGAATAGCACTCCTATAAATAGTGAGAAACTTGTATATAAAATTCCACGTTCCATAATCATATCGATTTGTGGGACGTAGCCCATCTCTTCCACTTGTATATCGTCTGTTTCCGCTTCCGCTAATCCAACCCGGAACGGGATAACTCCTTGAATTGGATGTCCATCAGCTGAAATCACTTTCCACTGAATAGAGTAAAGACCATTTTTGAGATTGTCTTTTAATCCAGCTTCTAATAGCTTTTTATTTTTTTTATCAATATGAGCATCTTTTAAATCGACCCTTTTACCTGATGTATCTCTCACGTACAATGTATTAAAACTTGAAACTTGTATGTCCTCATCGAATTCGATTTTTACAACAGATGGTGCTTTCTTCAATGTTTCATTTTCAGTAGGGTTTGATTTCACAACGTACGCATGAGCAGATGCACTTTGCGGTATCAATATGATAAGCACACACACAAGTAATAGCCATGTCCCTAATCTTCTCATTACTTTCACACTCATTTCACTTCTTTCTTCCTCATTGCTCTATTTTCATTACTTTAACTTCCGAAGTTTGATTCTCGGGCGAAATATTAACCTGATTAAATATAAACTTCTAATATAATAGTAACTATCACGATAGATACAACTTACATTTTTAAAGCCGATTGTTATTATATCATAAAATATATTTATGTAAGTTATCAAAGAAGAAAAGTTATCGTGAATCATTTGTGAAGAAAATGTGAAATACATAAATAAAAAGGTATTACGTTATTACGTAACACCTTTAAAAAAATATCCCTCTTCTATTTCTCTTCCGGATAATCACAATACTCGATAATCGTTCCTTCAGTATCCGCTGGGTTAAGATAAATTAACCTTCTACCGTGCTTATTAATGCGAAGTGTATGCTCTAATGTCCGAATACCTTGTTCTTTTAACTCTTCTAGAGCCACATCTAAATCATCGACACGATACGCAACATGATGTACACCTTTACCTTTTTGTTTTATAAATCGGGCAATTGGTGAAGTGGTGTTATTTGTCGGCGCAAGTAATTCAATTCTATCTCCATCCACTTCAAGAATGGCTACTTCGCTTTCTACACCTGGTGCCTCACTTACGTAACGATCTATTAATTCTCCTGATAGAACCTGTTCATAAAAACGTATGGTACTATCTATATCACGAACTGCGATTCCGATATGATCAATTGTTTTTTTCATTTTATTTCCCCTACTACTTTATTTTTTCTCATTATTAATAGTAACAAAAAAAGTTATAGAAACAAGTTCTATAACTTTTTTATTTAACCTATTTTCTTATCCGCTCTAGTTGCTGGTTGAACTTGATTTTTTGCTTTTACAACGCTAATGCCATATCCGATAAATCCACCGATAATCGCTGGGAAGATCCAGCCTAATCCTACTTCCTGCATCGGAAGGAATTTAGTGAACACTTGGCTTACTACTTCAATGTTAACTCCAGCTGCACTTAATCCATCGAATAAGCTGATGATAAATGTTACGATTAAGCTCACTTGATAAACTTCAGCTCTTCCTTTGAATAATGAATGGAAGAATGTTAAGAAAATCAATACGATTGCTAGTGGATAAATTGCTGTTAATACTGGAACAGAAACTGCGATTAACTGTGTTAATCCTACGTTTGCAACAATTGCACTAAATACACATAGCGTGATTGCAATTGCTTTGTAAGGAACATTTGGGAATAACTTATGGAAGAATGAAGAACATGCTGATACAAGTCCCACACTAGTTGTTAAACAAGCTACTGTAATCATTAATCCTAATAATACTCCGCCATATGATCCGAAATAGTAGTTAGAAACTTTCGCTAATACTTCTCCGCCGTTTTCTAAATGTCCAAGCTTTGCAACACTTGAAGCACCCATATAAGAAAGAGCTGTATAGATAATTGCTAAAATAGATGCTGCAATTATTGTCGCTTTTGCACAAACGACCATAATTTGTGTTTTCGTTTTCGCACCTTTTTCTTTAATAGCATTGATGATGATAATCCCGAATACGAATGATGCAAGCGTATCCATCGTTAAGTATCCTTCTTGGAATCCTTTAAAGAATGCATGTGATGTATAAGCTTCCACTGGTGCTTGCATATCTCCAATCGGATGTATAAAAGCAACGATTACTAAAATACCGATGAAAGTCAACTTAATTGGCGTTAAAATTTTTCCAACAATATCGACAATTTTCGCGGGATTTAGCGAAAAAAAACAAGTGATGCTAAAGAATATAATTGTGAAAAGAATTAAAGGTGTAGAACCTACTCCCTCTGGCATAAACGGCTTAAGACCAATTTCATAAGATACATTTCCTGTTCTCGGTATTGCAAATAATGGACCGATCGCTAAGTATAAAACTGTTGTAAATACAATCCCGAACACTGGGTGAGCACGACTTGCTAATGACTGTAAATCATCTTTACCTGAAAAACCAAATGCTAGTACACCTAGTAATGGTAATCCAACACCAGTTACTAAAAATCCAGCGTTAGCAATCCATACATTCTCTCCTGCTGATTGACCAAGCATCGCTGGGAAAATTAAATTTCCTGCTCCAAAAAATAGTGCAAATAACATTAATCCAATAACTACTATGAACGAAAACGGTACTTTATTCGCCATAATATAACCCCCATTCAAATTTCCTTATCTCATTTTCCAATTTTAACTAATTGAATTTTCTGAATATTTAATTTAAGTATCAACTATTCTTGAACTCATTATAGTTTGCTATATAATATTTTGCAATACTATTTTCGAACTTTTCTTTTATTTTATAAATATACATTTTTTAACATGAAAAATAGACTAAAAAACCAACACGGTCATCCATGTTGGTTTTTCCATTTACTATCATAAATTAAAATTTCGCTGCTACTTTTTTAACGTTTTCTAGACCTTCTTCAACAATTTGTTGTGAACGATCTGGATATTGATTGTGTCCTTCAATTACAACTGTCTCTGGATTTGTAATTCCCCAGAATCCAAGTACAGTTGTTACGTAATTAACTGCCATTTCCATAGGAGCCATTTGTTCTGAAGAGTAATCTGAACCACGAGCACCTAACACAACTACTTTCTTACCACCAACTAAACCTTCTGGGCCATTTGCTGTATATTTAAACGTTTTTCCAGCTTGAGATAAGTATGAAATATATGTGATTAATGGTGCTGGTACTGTAAAGTTCCATAATGGGAATGCAAATACAACCTTATCAGCTTCTAAAAACTGATTTAAATATTGATCTACTGTAGCAACTGCCTTCTCCTCTTCAGCTGTTAACTCCATACCTTGGCTACGTTTATATCCACCTGAAATCGCGATATTTCCGTAATAAGGAAGATCTAATGCAAATAAATCTAATTCCGTAATTTCTGTATTTGGATTTGCTTCTTTATAAGTACTTACAAATGTTTCATACATTTTTGAACTAACTGCTTGCTCCGCTGGACGATCGTTTGCTTTTACAAATAATACTTTTGACATTTTTTTATTCCCCTCTACATTCTTATTTTCTTCTTTTTTACCAAATAATGAGCTAAATAGTCCCATTTTCTTCACCTAATCTTTCTTTTCATATTCATTATTCATC
>NZ_JBNLYE010000130.1:0-11566 GCF_050172095.1 Bacillus sp. GMs2/2 | reverse complement strand
CCCCTTATTCGTCATTCCAAGAGCATCTAGCATTTTGTTTTTTTTATCGTTCCAAGTTTCAACTTGTTGAGCAAGTGGATGTTTCATTTCATTTGTTGCCCCAGCCTTGTTCTTATGCATTTTTGTGGCTGCAAATCCATCAGCTTTCCATTCATCAAACATAGTTTTATAAATGATAAAAGCATCTAAATAATTTTCGATTAATGGTTCTAATGAAGGTGTGAAATTGTCATCTTCAGTCAATAATTTTATGATTCTATTTCGTTCTTCATCTCTTGCAACATCCAGCATTTCCATCTTTTTCTTCTTTGACATTCGAGCCATTTTCACACCCCCCTTCATTCTTTAAAAATGGCGCAACTATTGATATGCCCCCTACGCTACCTATCCTCCCCAGAGGACAAATTTTAATTTTTGATAGGGGGGCTTCCGAAATAACTCGGAAAAACTTTTTTCGGTTTATCTTCATTTTCTTCGATTGTATGACAAACTGGACAAAGTAACCTTAAGTTATTTTCTTCTAATTTAAGAGTTGGGTCTTCTTTGATTGGTATTACGTGATGAACATGAGCACGTCTACCAAAGACAAACTGTCCACATCGTTGACAACATCCCTTCTCTCTTTCATATACCTTTGACCTGACATACTTCCATGCATCAGTACGATAAAATGGTTTGTTATCATGATGGTAGATGTTCTTCTTATCTTTCTTCTTCCTTGGCTTGTTACGCTTATGCTCTTCACAGTAACGTCCTTTGCTTATCTTGTTATGGCAGCCATTGAAGTCACAGTATTTCATGATAGTAAGTCAATGATATCTTCTTTCTTTTTAACATCAGCTGGAATCTCAATGCCTAGCTCATCAGCATACTCACGTAACTCTTTTATTGTCTTATTACTCAAGATAAGGTCTGTACCTGCTTCACCAATTGCCAACGTATCTTTAGTCAAATACCCTCCTGTTGAAAATCCTTTATCAGCAATCATACTCTCAGGATTAACAGTTACTTCAAATTCTGGTTCTTCATCTGTAGGAACAAATAGACTCTTCTTCTTTTCATTATCCCAATACTCTGTACCTGATATTGTTTTTCTTGTTTCAGTAATCAATTAGATTCACACACCTTATAATTATTTTCTTTCTTCCAAGTCTCGAACTCTTCTTTAGCAAGACCCAATCCTTTATCTAACCATTGCAACTGTATCTTGTTTTGTTCCACAATCTCTGAGCTAGTTTTAATTGTTACTACAATCTGTTCTCTTCTTGCTTCTTGTTCCTTAATCCATGCATTCATTTGTTTTACATATATCTCTTCTGAATTCATTTACTTAACACCATCCTTTTCAAATGCGACACGTTTGCGCTTTTCTTTACCTAGATAACCTCAAGAACTCTCTCATACCATCTACAACCTCTTTATCGTTTTCAATAAGCCTACCTTTGACATAGATATCTCCATTACTTTTCAAAGTTACAATCTCTTGTTCACCAACTTTTAAAATGATACTGTCATGTGAAGTATCTCTTGCCAACTTATTTAAATCTCCATTATGAAATATAAGACTCATCTCTACACCACCTATGTAATTTTTTGCATAAGAAAAGCACCCGTTTTGGATGCTTTTTATAGTTTAAATTTTTCTACTGTATCTGTTAGCTCAACTGCTATTCCTAATAAGCTTTTTTTCGTTCCTGGTTCTGCTTCTTTCTTTTTAATAAGCCACTCTGGATAATTTAATTCTTCCAGTAGATTTCTGAAATGTTTTGGATTTACTTGTAGGATATCAGGATTTTTCCCGTTAAACCTTCGATATTTCATTAGTGCTTCTAATAATTCTTCATTTAACATGAATTATAGTTCCTCCCCTTATATTCTACGTTTATAACTATTCATTACTGTCTACAATGATTCCTGTAAATGATTCCATTTCTTATATAGTTTAAAAGGAGGCTGTTATGAAATTCTTAAAAATACTACTTATTCTCTTTGTTTTTATCATTCTTACATGGTTTTGGTTTCCTAAATAAAAAAGAGCAACCGTGCACCAGTTGCCCTTTCATCAATTCTTTATGTTATTACTATAAACTCTTTTTGCAATAGTTAACATGAACTGAAGTGAACTTAACATTTTGTTAACTTAACTTCTGAGCATATTCAATCATACGCTTTATTTGCGCGTGTTTATTATAGATATAGCGCGGACTATAATGTAACTCTTCAGCAAGCTTTTCCAATGTTTTGCCCTCCACATACTTACCATACATGATCTTGTGTTCCAAACCATGGAATGTACTAATTACCTTTTTGAAATCAAACATGTCATTCATTTTTAAAGCTAATTCATGTTCACGAGTAGCAATACGATCTTCTAGTTTCGCTCCTTCTGATTCAGCTGTTAAACGTACTTCCCACAAATCACCACCAGCCCAGCGTTTTAATTCTCGTTTACTTCTATATAAGTCATTTTCCAAATAAATGATTTCATCTTCTAATTTTTGATAATCCTTTAGCCACTCTAACATTATGTGTGCCACCTCACTTATTTTAAGATGCCAGCTTGCACAAAAATATTTCTCCATGCATTTGTAACTCTCTCCTTATCCATTGCTCTTGCGCGACGGTCAATGGCTTTTTTTATCTTCTTTTTCTTTAAGTTAGCCACATCAACACTTCCTTCTCTCTATTGTTTTAATCAAATCTTATTAAACGCTATTTACAGCCTGAATGAGCGGTTTTAGCACTTCCTAGACTTATTGTATTCTCAATTAAAAACAAGCCTTTTCTTACGTGATTTTAGCATCCCATTCATTCGAACTGTTGTTCTTTGACTAGCACCTCACGCAAGTCATTAATCGTTATATCCTTCTCAAGTAAATCTTCCTCTTGTACATGGTAATTACGAACTTTTTCAACTGCTTTTTCCATTGTTTCCGCTTCAACGACTGCTTCATACATCTTCATTTGAGTAAAGGTAACATTGAATGTTTTCATTTCGTCCTCCCTTTCTATTCAAATAACGATTTTATTAAAAACTTTTCACCTTTTTAATTGGACAGGCATATGATATTGTATGGAGGCACCCTTTCATAAAAATCTACCTTTCTTGTTAAAGAGCATACTTACATGTGTGCTCTTTTTTATTTGTGGTAAAATGACTATTTTTTCAATATTTCTTTGTCACTCTACCAGAACAAATACATACACTATATTAAGCTGACAAATTGGACATTGTGAGCTATCATCTCATTGAAAGAGCATGCACTTTGTATGCTCTTTATTCATTGCAAAATTAAGATTTTATTTTAATTTCGCGAGCTATTCTTCCATTGTATAACCGCAACTTTTTTACATATCATATTAAAATCCAAGTAATTCTCTTTTAGGGCGGTAATAATATGAAAAAGACATTTAAATACATGTTAATCTTCTTTTGTGCAGTGTTTTATATTACATTTATAAGCTGTATGATTTATCAAAACTTTATCCGTGAGCATTTTATTCCGAAATCTAAGATGGAACATAAAAATTCATGATTAGGTATCAGGAGCGCTCTACAAGGCGCTCTTTATTTTTAAAATAAGAATTTTATTTAAATTTCATTAACTGTTTTCCCCATTTTACATATAGTAATATCATCCAAGTGAATACCTAGATTGCTCTGGACCAGCTTCCTGGTGTTCCTGGTGCACCTGTTACGAAGAACTCGTTTATAACCAGCGGGTTCTTTTATTTATTCATCACAAAATAACTATTTTGTCCAGATTTCTAATAGCTCTAAATTCTCATAGATATTACCTTTTACATGATTTAGGTTTAATTCACTCCACAGCAATTCAGCATGATCCACTCCGTTACAAATCCCCCAAGCGCCTTCCATCTGCTTAACTGCTCCTGTGAATCCATCTGTTTCTTCCATACGATCATGAAATTCTTGATAGACAATGTCCCCTTCGTAAATTTCTTTACCTTTTACATCCTTAATTCCCGTGTATTGAAGTAGCTCAACATCTTTTAAAGGAGAGATGTACGCCGCATAACAAATACCATCAACGTTATGTGCTAATTGCACTCTTTCTTTAGCGAAGTCTATAAATCCGACTTCATACATTTTCTCCATTACTTTGTCCCATGCTCGAAACTTAATATCGTCCATCTCCATTTCCCTTTACGAATAATCTTTTCCACATTACACATACTATCTACGAGTCAGCTACACTCTTTCAAAACGGAGTTTTACCCCTCCGGACTGTTTAGGCACATGGCAGGTGATTTGGTCAATTACCTGCCATTCCGATTAAAATAACACTTTGGTTTAGTTTTCTTTCCCACTCTCACCTTGACGTAAATGAATATTCTATTTTTTATGATTCAATCATGAAGCTCCCCCTCTTTACCGAACTGAACAGCACTTTTATTTATTTTTGTCAGAATACGACTAACTTGAACTTGACTACACCCTATTTCATTTGCAATGTTTTGTTGTGTCCTGTTCTGTAGGCTCATATCTAATACGATGTGTTCTTTATGTGATAATTGAGATTTAAATGCCTGTATCACCATTCTATTAATCGATACATCCTCAACGTTTTCTGCTTTTTTATCCTCTAGCATGCTTTCCAAGGTTAATTCTTCATTCCCGTTAGACTGGTGTACAACTTTATTCAAGGACTGTGTACCTGGTTGATAATGTAATGCGTTGCTTACTACGGATACATCTTCATTTAGGATACTTGCTATTTCTTCTGGAATTTCATCTTCTAGGTTTTGTCTCAGAATTTTCCCCTTTATACTGTATACACTTCGTTGCACTTTCACCTTTTGATAATCTCGAATGGCTCGGCCAATCTCACCTATGATTTTAGGAACAGCATACGTTGAAAATTTACAGCCATACTCAAGATCAAAATTATCCCTTGCTTTAATAAGACCTATCATCCCAAATTGAGTTAAGTCCTCTATATCTAAACCCGTATCATGTTCTATACTCTTCATTTTTTTCGCATACCGTTTCCAAACGCAATGATGCACAAGCCTTTCATACTTCTTCATAAATTCAGCATCTGACATTTCTCGAACGGTAGCTCCAGCTTTTACTTGGTCTCTTTCTTTAGTCATTTTTTGGATTCTCCTTCTTCAAAGTTAGGAAAGTGTTTTTCTTGTAACCTTGCAAAGGCTACCGAAAGTTCCTCTTTAGCTGAATGTTTATTGTCTTCTAACACTTTTTTAAAATCATCCAAAAAATCACGTACTCTTTCATCAGTTTTCGCTTTAATTATTAATTTCCACAGCAATTCTTTAATGCCATCAAGTATTTCTCCACTCTTATTATTTGCCATTACCTCGCACTCCCTGCCGTAATTGGAATTTTATAACACCCTTCTCTTAACCGATCTAAAATACGTCCACCTTGTAAATGGCCCAGACGTTCCTGTAGTTCCTCATCACTACAGTTACTTGTAATAATCATTCGTCTCCACGTACTGTATCGATAATCAACAATCGTATATAAAAACTCTGCTGCAAACTCTGAAGGCTTTTCTGCTCCTAAATCATCTAGTACTAATACATCGCACTTCATGAGTAATGCCATAATTTCCGCTTTACTTTCCTTATCACTGCTAAATGTAGAGCGTATCCTATCTAACAGTTGTGTCACGTTATATACAATCACTTTAGGACCCATACTCTCTAAAGTGTGTTTAATCGAATAACAAAGTCTTGTTTTTCCAGATCCGAATCCACCTTGTAAAAACAGCCCTTTTTCTTGCTTTTTTGAGATATTTTCAATAAAGTACCTTGCACCTTTAACTGCCTTCTCGACGCCCGCTCTCATTTCAAAGTTCTCAAGTGTAGCAGCGATATATCTTTCTGGCGTTGGCATTAAATATCGATTTTGTTCCCCTTGCTGCATTCTCTTTTGTGCTGTCTCTACAACATCCTGATATCTAATTTCATCTTGATCCGCAGATGGTTTCCTAAAGCATTTAGGGCATACTGGTTGCACTTTCCCCGTGGAATTAACCCCTGGTACTTTGGCGCCTTTTAAATGCTTTAATAAGTAGATAGGCAACTGCATCATCGGAACGAATATTTTACAAGTTTTGCACCATGCACCCTCTTCAAGTGACATAGCCTTCATTAATTCCTCTACACTGACTGAGTTTCTCACATCTCGATCACTACTGAACACTCTTTGAAAAAGTTCTTCTCTCCCCATTTAGCACACCCCTAGAATGGCAAATCATCTTGTTCCTCTGCTTCTTTTTGGAAATGTTCCAACCGTTCCTCAGCAGACATTTCCGAATGTTGCTTTGTTTTTGGTTTGCTATTTAAGTAGCTTTCAAACTTTGTTCCAAATAGTGTTTCAGGTCTTAAATATTCATCCCATTTTGCATCTCCAAACCAATGAGATTTCTTTATGTCAATTACTTTCTTGAACTGTTCAACTGTATAGCCTTCAGCTAATCTCGCTTTTATTAATGTTTGAGTTTTTTTAGTTGAGGTACGATAACTTTTATTACATGTAGTGTTGAGATAGTTTACTATCTCGACTATATATTCTGTAATCTCTGTAGATAGTCTCTGTGTATTCTCTGGTATTGGTCTGGTCAACTTGTCCGGTAGCACATGGTCATTTTTACCACTTCTTCTAGTCAAATTGTCCACATCGTTTACCGTTTCGAGCGAACGTAATTTATCATAATCAATGGTGTACCATTTAGTTTTATCGAATTTCATCTTGTTGTAGTTACCAGTCAATAAAATCTTGGTTTCTTCTAAGTTTTTCAAAATACGTCTAATTGTCTTTTCACTCCAAAATGGAAATTGTTTAGACCATTCAACAGCACTGTTATATATCCAACGTCTTTCATCATAGAAATGATTAGAACGATTTAACCAGTAATGTATTTGTTGTAAAAAGACCGCTTCATTTAACCCGATACTCTTTGCTAACGATGGAAGAACTAATAATGGTTCTTCGTTGATGATTAATTTACTCATATAGGCACCTCTTATATTTAAGGGGCATAATCATGCCCCTCTTTTCATAAACTGGACATGTATGTTATAATTTTTCTAAGTATTTTTTCATGGGTATTTCAGTAGGGTAACTTGTTGGCGCAAGTTACTTTTTTAATTGCTTTCATCATCCTCTATAACTCCTAAAATATTGCCTTCTAAATCTTCAACTGTTCTATACATAGTTAATCCCAAATCATTTTTAAGGAAATCGTTTATCTTTTCTTTCGCTTTTGGTGAATTGTCTATAAAATCCAAAATCACGTTATTTACCGCCCAATAGAAAGGCATTTCATAAGATGGGCAATCATATATACCTCTCATTCGCCCTTTTAGATGTCTATATTCCAGTCCTCTATGCAAGGCATATTCCATAAATGTTTTAAAAGTTTTTTGCTGTTCTTTATCTTCTCGATATTCTTTATATAGCCGTTGACCTTCTATTGCATTCCCTCCAAGAAGAGCACACACCTCATCGACACTAAAATCCCAAACATGAATAATATCTATAACCTGCTTACCTATACTTAAAGTTTGCTCCTTCACTCTATATAAAACATTGTTAACCTCATTAATGAAAAGTAGTTTTTCACTGGCACGTTGTATTTCCATAATCTCCATTAACCATTCATGCTGTTTTTGTAAACTTCTCTTTCGGTCATACAATTCGTCCATATCTTTAAAATTCGACTTTAGCCATCGCTTGTACCAAGCAATTGCATTAAAAACAATCATTTTATAGGGATATTCATTCCACTCTTCACCAAAAACTTTAAAAAACTCGACTTGATGGGTCATTTTACCTTTTCCAAATGTTTCAGAAACAAAATGCATTTGATTATCACACGAATAAACGCAGATGTACTCACCCTTATATTCTTTAAAAAGAAAAACATTTTTTAATTGCTCCACCTGTAATTGATCAGGAACTAACCTAAGTTGTTTTGCTTTCTTTTCAATACTTCTAAACACTTCTTTGTTTGTTATCATCTCCACGTAATGGTCCTCCTTTTAGATAATTAGATCATCGGTCTCCAGCCCTCAATAAATTTTAAAGCCTCATCAAAATCTTTCTTTAAAATATCTCTATAGCTATTCACATCAAATGCATCTTTTAAATTCTTACCTAACAAACCAAACAACTTACGTGTAGTGCCATGAACCTCTTTATCAATATGGCCTTGTTCCCATAGGAAATAGATACGTCTACCTTTTGCCTTCTCTATTACTCGTTGTTGTCCAAAATCAATAGTTAATTGTTCTTCAATAACATGTTCTAACTTGCTAACTCGATTGTTTAAGTTGGTTGTTCCTGCTGCAATTAGTTCGATTTGTTTGAATGGGTCAGTAGGGATTTCATTTTGCTTTTTTATATGTTGTTCCATTTGATGAAATCGTTCTATGTAAGAAGCAGAAAACAATGTCCCTTTCTTACCTGTCATTTTATGAGCAATTAACTCGCAGCCTTTTTTCGTGATGTTATAACATGGGCGCGCCTCATTTTTCTTATCTAAATACGTGCTTTGCCTAAAATATTCAACCACCTGACTTTTCAGGGCGTCATCTTCACTTAGATAACCTATATGCGTTTTGATATCTGCCATTAAATTATCATGCCGCTTCCCTACCATCTTTGCTACTTCCAAACTTGATAATGTTGCTTGTTCATTTACTGGTGTTAATTGGTCCATATAAAATCCTCCTCATTTTTAATAATGCTTGTCCATCCTACGCACTTGGAATAACTCGTATTGAGTTCGTATGACGATGAACTAAATGTAATTCCCCATCTACCTTTTTAAAAATTAACCAACTCTCAGGATTCAATTTGTATGATTTAAGGTGCACCTTTTCACGCTTGGTTAACTTTTTACCGTTTTTCATTAAAATCCCCCTCTAATCACTTCGCAAATAGTTCGTCTACTGTTGTTTTAAAATGTTTTGCGAGTAATTTTGCTTCTGTAAGAGTAAAATCACGTTTCCCTTTTTCTTTTAAGTAATATGTTTGCTGGCATATATTTACCAACTTCCCAGCATCCTCTTGTGTCATACGATGTTCTCTTCGAAGAATAAATAGGTTTTTATACATCTCGCTCATCATCCTTTATAAACTTTTCAATTGGCTTGTCCAAAAAACAAACTGCTAAAGGAACTATACAAATCACAAGTGCGACTATCATCAACGAAAACGTGCTTTCCTCTATCATTTTGTTATCGCCTCCTTTCAGTTACCTTAAGAATTTTGTTTTTTCTTTTGGTAATAATCTCGCATGTAATCGTTTCTTTTAGCTTTATTTTTCTGATACCAATTGCGATTGTAATCATTCTTAATTTCGCTTTCTTCCATATTCATTTTCTGCGCCACTTTTTTCCAATATCGTTCCTGAGTTGCTTTAACCTTTTCTTTATTAGCCGCTCTCCAGGCTCGCATGTAAGCCTTTTTTGCTTCTCGAGCAGATAAGTCTTTTTCATTATCCACACTATATACCCCCCTATACTTTGCTTCTAGCAAAGTTTTTGTTTGTCTTTTTCTCTTTATCTTTCTTTTGTTAAACACATTGTACAATTAAATTTGCTTGTTGCAAAGTATTTTTTCTAAAAAAATAAAAAAACTTGTCTTTACGCAAAGTTTTATTGTACATTATATATAACAAAGAGAGAAATAAACGTAAAGTTAAAAGGAGGTTTAATAATGTCTGAAACTATTGGTAGTCGTATTAAAGAGGTTCGTAAATCTTTAAAAATGAAACAAAATGAACTTGCAGATGCTGTCGGTGTAAACTACACAATGATTTCGCTATATGAATCAAATAAACGTGAACCTAGTAGGGAAACGGTAGAAAATATAGCTCGTGTTACCAACGTTTCCGCTGATTATATTATGGGGCTTTCAAAGCATAAAACTTTTGATGAAGAAACATCAAAAAAAATAACAGATGATGTTGAAGATATCATGAAACGTATTAATCAGCTTCCTGCTGATAAACGAAGCAAAATTATAAATATGATCAATGATCTATAAAAAAAGAACTTGGCAGATTAACTTCCACCAAGTTCTTTTTTTATTTTGATTATTTTTTCAATTGCATCTTGATCTCCTTTATATGCAAGTTCAACTAACTCACTTATTTTTTCTTTAACATCTACTCCTACTGTTTTTAGCATCAAAACCCCTCCTTTTTATATTGGTAAAAATTTACGGTTGTTTTTTTGTACATGCACATATAATCAACCAAGCCTAGAAAGCACGAAAGACGTCGCCATTTGGCAACGTCTCCCATTTATTCCTATTAAACTCAAGATCCTCCGGGTTCTGAGCTCATATATTGTACATATTCGTTATTTGTTTGCTTACTAACAGCTTGGTCTTTCTCCAATACCCCTGTGTTTAATACTAGTGCGAACGCACCAACAACACTTAACAATAGTATACCAACTTTTCTCATACTCTCTCGACCTCTCCCTGCTTATTTTTTAACAATTGAATTGTACGTCGTACCGCTTTAGCATAATGGTAGTTTGCAACCCGCTCAAAGCGTATAAGAGCCTTTTCCAAGCCCTCTAAATCTTCATTTATCCTAGCAATGTAGTAATCAGTAAACGGTGAACTACCACGTTCTTTAACTAAATTATATATCATTTCTAACCCTTTTTCCTTATCTTCATACAATCCTATATAGTAACCTAATTCTGAAGTATCAATGTAATCGAAATTAATTTTGTCTAAATTAAAACCAAATTCGATATATAAGTAATTTAGCGTAGTATTAAAAGCTTTATACTTTCTGCTTTCGCGAGATACTCCATGTTTATCTAGGTAGGCGATACTATCCGAAATCCACTTCTCAGCAAGGAATTTGTCATCAAACATATAACTTTCGCCAATGCAACACATACTAGTCGTATAAATTAGTGGGACATTGTTAGCCTCTTTTAGTAACTTTTCACATTTTTGACGACATAATTCTAAATTATCATCAAACAAATTAACATATGCCATCCTTTCATCGAAAAACATTGTTAACCAATTGTTTATAAAGTTATCATGAACCTCAATTAGATTTTTTTCCACCTTATCCATATACGGATTCATCGCTCTTATATTGAAGGTGTCATGCATAGACAAAGCGTATAATATATTGATTACTACTTGGAGTTCTGCATCACTTGAGAATAACTGTTCATCCATCTCTTCAATTAATGGTTGTCCTTTTTTTATGTTTTGATTACGTTTATTGAATAACTCATACACTCGAATATATTTATTTAATAAACGATCTCCTTGATGGATTTTCACCAAATCTGCTATTACATCATACTCACCAGTACCTTGACAATAAACCAAAGATTTACGAACATTAAGATCATTTTGAGAAAGTTTAATAAATTTCCGTATCACTTCTTGCCGTTCTTCTAAATTTTCATAGACAACATCCATAATTTTCATAAATGCGTCTAATTTCATTTCAGCTGTTTTACCAGTTACAATTCCATCAGTAATAACAGAACGATCCACACCGACTTTCTTTGCCAATGGACGAAC